>NZ_JOGH01000021.1:0-81540 GCF_000721345.1 Kitasatospora sp. NRRL B-11411
GCCTCTCCCTCACCCTCCCCGCCCTGCACCACGCCCGCCAGGTGTGGCTGCTGGCCGCCGGCCCCGACAAGGCCGACGCGGTCGCCCTGGCCCGCACCGCCCCGGGAGCCGCCACGGCCCCGGCCGGCGCGGTCACCGGCACCGAGCGGACCTTGTGGCTGCTGGACGAGGCGGCGGCGGGCAAGCCCGCCTGAGTCCGCACGTCGCACGAGGCCCGGTCCGGTTCCCCGGACCGGGCCTCGTGCGTCCTGCTACAACTCTGCTGTGGAGACGGAGAACAGCATCACCGGCGGCAGCTTCGCGGCGGGCGTCCTGCAGGTCGGCTCGCTCAGCCTGGACAAGCCCGCCACCCGTCCGTCCGGGCTCCCCCCGCGCGGACTCTTCGTCGGCCGCGAACCGCTCCTCGCCGACCTGGTCACCGAACTCGCCACCGGCGAGGGCCCGTTGCTGGTCTCCGCACTCGCCGGACTGGGCGGCATCGGCAAGACCGCCCTGGCCGTCGAAGCCGCCCACCGCACCCGGCACCTCTTCCCCGGCGGCACCCTCTTCGTCGACCTGCGCGGCTACGACGAACACCCCGTCGCCCCCGAGCAGGCCCTCGACACCCTGCTGCGCGCCCTCGGCGAGGACCTCCCGCCCGAGGACCCGGCCGCCAAGCAGCACCGCTACCGCACCCTGCTGGCCGCCGCCGACGGCCCGCTGCTGCTGATCGCCGACAACGCCTCCTCCCCCGCCCAGGTCACCCCGCTGCTGCCCGGCGACCCGCGCCACCGCGTCCTGGTCACCAGCCGCCACGTGCTGTCCGACCGCACCCTCACCCCGCACCACTTCCGGGTCGGCACCCTGGACGAGGACGAGTCCGTCGCCCTGCTCACCGAGCTCTCCGGCCACCCCGACCCCGCCTTCACCGAAGTCGCCCGCCTCTGCGGCCACCTCCCGCTCGCCCTCCGGGTGGCCGGCGCCCTGCTCACCGACCGCACCCCCGCCGAACTCGCCACCGACCTCACCGACACCCGCGAACGCCTCACCGAACTCGACTACGGCCCCGACCTGACCGTCCGCACCGCCTTCGACCTCTCCCACCACCACCTCGCCCCCGCCGAGGCCCGCCTCTTCGCCCTCCTCGGCCGTCACCCCGGCCCGGACCTGGCCCTGGACGCCGCCACCGCCCTCGCCGACCTCCCCGAACGCGAGACCCTCCGCCTGCTGCGCTCCCTGACCCGCGCCCACCTGGTCGAAGCCGCGGACCGCCGCTACCGCCTGCACGACCTGGTCAAGCTGTACGCCGCCGAACGACCCGCGGACGACGCCGAGCAGGGCATGGTCCGGCTGGCGCGCTTCTACGCCGCGGTGGCCGCCACCATCGAACCGAACTTGCGGGCCCGCGGGGAGTGGATCTCCGCCGAGGGCGAGAACGTCTTCGCCACGCACCATGCTGTCGGATTCGGACTCGACCCCCACGTCTCCGCCGCACTGGATGACGGCATCACGTGGTATCTGCTGCAGAGCGCGGTCTTCCGAGCCATCGCGGTCGGGAACGTCGGGGCCGCCCGGGGCAGTGCCCCGCACCGTGAGGACCTCACCGAAATGATCCGAATCGAATCGGTCGACGATCTGTTCACCAGCTCCGCCTCCCTGCCCCGTGGTCCCGAGTTGAGCAGCCTGCTCGTACTGCTGAAGGAACTGACCGCCAACGCCGCCCAACCCGAGCTGACCCCGGACGTGCTGCCCGAGTATTTCCGTCTGCTCTCCGACGGCCTCTGCCGTTTCCGGGCCGGCGCCGAGCGGATGGGCGGCCTGCTCGGCCCACAGGAGGCGGAGCTCCGCGAGCTGGAGGAACAGCTGACCGACATGGCGAAGGGCGCCACCGGTGGCCGGTGACGCCCTTCGCGTGGTGCTGTCGCGCTCAGATCTCGCCGCGCAGCTTGGCCAGCGCCTCGGCGAGGATCGCCTCGCCGTCGGCGTCGGTGCGGCGCTCGCGGACGTAGGCGAGGTGGGTCTTGTAGGGCTCGTTGCGGGCCGGGGCGGGCGGGTTGTGCTCGTCCTGGCCGGCCGGGAAGCCGCAGCGCGGGCAGTCCCAGGTGTCCGGGATGGCCGCCTCGGCGGCGAAACTGGGGCGCGTCTCGTGCTTGTTGGCGCACCAGAAGGAGATGCGGTTGCGCGGGGCGGATTCACCGCGCTCCGCCTCGCCCATCGGGCCGGCGCCGACTCGGCTGCCTCGGATCGCGTTGCCACTTGCCACGGTCTGACTCCCTGCGTGCTGGTGCCGTCCGGCCGCGGCTGGGCGGACGGTGGCGAAGTCGTCCTAGTGTAAGCGCGAGTTAAGCCGGCGCCACCATCGCCCGGCGACTTCCTGTCAGTTGTTCTTGAGCAGCAACCCGAGCACCACGATGCAGGCGAACCACGCGATCCCGAGGATCACGGTGATGCGGTCGAGGTTGCGCTCGGCCACCGCGGAGCCGCCACCGGTCGAGGCCGCGCCGCCGCCGAACATGTCGGACAGGCCGCCGCCCTTGCCCTTGTGAAGCAGCACCATCAGGATCATCAGCACGCTCAGGATGATCAGAGCAATCTCGAACCCGAGAACCACGACGGGACCAACTCTCTCGAATCTTCGGCGAAGGGGCCGGGCCCGCTCCACGCGGTCCGGCCCCAAAGCCTACGTTGCTGCGGCGGCGTTAGCCTACTGCCTGCTCACGGTAGCGCACGATCTTGACGAACTCGTCGGCGTCCAGGGAGGCTCCGCCGATCAGGCCGCCGTCGACGTCGGGCTTGGCCATCAGGCCGGCCGCCGACGAGGACTTCACCGAACCGCCGTACAGGACACGGACCTTGTCGGCCAGCTCGGCCCCGTACAGCTCGGCGAGCCGGGCCCGGATCGCGCCGCAGACCTCCTGCGCGTCCTCGGGGGTGGCCACCTCGCCGGTGCCGATCGCCCAGACCGGCTCGTACGCGACGACGATGCTCTCGGCGTCCGAGGCCGGGACGCCGTCGAGGGCGCCGTCGAGCTGGGCCAGGGTGTACGCGACGTGGGTGCCGGCCTTGCGGATCTCCAGCGGCTCGCCGATGCACAGGATCGGGGTGATCCCGTTGCGGTAGGCGGCCTTCACCTTGGCGTTGACGATCTCCTCGTTCTCGCCGTGGTACTGGCGGCGCTCGGAGTGGCCGATCACCGCGTAGGCGACCTTCAGCTTCGCCAGCATCGGGCCGGACACCTCGCCGGTGTAGGCCCCGCCGTCGTGCTGCGAAATGTCCTGCGAGCCGTACTTGAGCTTCAGCTTGTCGCCGTCGACCAGGGTCTGCACGGAGCGCAGGTCGGTGAACGGGACCAGGACGGCGACCTCGACGGCCGCGTAGTCCTTGTCGGCCAGCGAGAACGCCAGCTTCTGGGTGTGCTGGATGGCCTCGAGGTGGTCGAGGTTCATCTTCCAGTTGCCCGCCATCAGCGGGAGACGCTCAGTCATGATCCTTCTCAGTCCTCCAGGGCGGCGAGACCGGGGAGGGTCTTGCCCTCCAGGTACTCGAGGCTCGCGCCACCGCCGGTCGAGATGTGTCCGAACTCCGTCTCGTCGAAGCCCAGGGTGCGCACCGCCGCCGCCGAGTCGCCGCCGCCGACCACGGTGAACGCGTCCGAGTCGAGCAGCGCCTGGGCGACCGCGCGGGTGCCGTCGGCGAACGCCGGGTGCTCGAAGACGCCCATCGGGCCGTTCCAGAACACGGTCTTCGCGTCGGCGATCTTCTCCGCGAACAGCTGCGCGGTCTTCGGGCCGATGTCCAGGCCGAGCGCGCCGTCCGGGATCGCGTCCACGTCGACGACCGCGTAGTCCTCGACCGGGGCGCCGCCCTTGACGTCCGGGAAGCTGCCCGAGACCGCGGTGTCGACCGGGATCACGAACTCCACGCCCTGCTCGGCGCCGCGCTTCAGGTAGTCCTGGACGACCGGGATCTGGTCCTCCTGGAGCAGCGAGGCGCCGACGCCGTGGCCCTGGGCCGCGATGAAGGTGTACATCATGCCGCCGCCGATCAGGATCCGGTCGGCCTTGCCGAGCAGGTTCTCGATCACGCCGACCTTGTCGGAGACCTTGGAGCCGCCGAGCACCACCACGTACGGGCGGGCCACGTCCTCGGTGAGGCGCTTGAGGACGCCCACCTCGGTGGCGATCAGGTCGCCGACCGCGTGCGGCAGCCGGGCCGGGAGGTCGTAGACGGAGGCGTGCTTGCGGTGCACCGCGCCGAAGCCGTCGCCGACGTACACGTCCGCCAGGGTGGCCAGGGCGTCGGCGAACGCGCCGCGCTCGGCGTCGTCCTTGGACGTCTCGCCGGCGTTGAAGCGCAGGTTCTCCAGCAGCGTGACCTCGCCGTCGCCGAGGGCGGCGACGGTGGCCTTCGCGCTGTCCCCGACGGTGTCGGTGGCGAACGCCACCGGCCGGCCGAGGATCTCGCCGAGGCGGACGGCCACCGGCGCGAGGGAGAACTTCGGGTCCGGCTCGCCCTTGGGACGGCCCAGGTGGGAGGCGACGACGACGCGGGCGCCGCGCTCGACGAGCTTGGCGATGGTCGGCGCGACGGCGCGGATCCGGCCGTCGTCGGTGATGGTGTCACCGGACAGCGGCACGTTGAGGTCGGCGCGGACGAACACCCGCTTGCCGGAGACCTCCAGGTCTTCGATCGTCTTCACGGTCTTGCTCCTCAGGGGGTGGAACGGTGCGCAGACGGCGACACGACGGCGGGCCACCGGTATCGAGGGGTAGGACGGACGGGGGCGGGCGCAGCGGCAGGGCCCGGTCGGCGGTGACAGCCGTCCGGGCCCTGCCCCTCACGTCACGTCAGCTACCGCTGGGATCAGAGCTGGTCGCCGACGAGCGAGACCAGGTTGACCAGGCGGTTCGAGTAGCCGAACTCGTTGTCGTACCAGCCGAGCACCTTGACCTGGTTGCCCTGCACCATGGTCAGCTGCGAGTCGAAGATGCAGGAGTGCGGGTCGTTCACGATGTCCGAGGAGACGATCGGGTCCTCGGTGTACGCCAGGTAGCCCTTGAGCGGGCCCTCCTGCGCGGCCTTCTGGAAGGCGGCGTTGACCTCGTCCTTGGTGACCTCGCGCTCGAGGGTGACCACCAGGTCGGTGATGGAGCCGGTCGGGACGGGGACGCGCAGCGAGGTGCCGTCCAGCTTGCCCTTGAGCTCCGGCAGGACCAGGGCGGTGGCCTTGGCGGCACCGGTCGAGGTCGGGATGATGTTCTGCGAGGCGGCGCGGGCGCGACGCAGGTCCTTGTGCGGGAAGTCCAGGGTGACCTGGTCGTTGGTGAAGGCGTGCACGGTGGTCATCAGGCCCTTGACGATGCCGAAGTTCTCGTGCAGGACCTTCGCCATCGGCGCCACGCAGTTGGTGGTGCAGGAGGCGTTCGAGATGATGTCGTGCGCCGCCGCGTCGTACTTGTCCTCGTTGACGCCCAGGACGATGGTGATGTCCTCGTCGCTGGCGGGCGCCGAGATGATGACCTTCTTGGCACCGGCGGTGATGTGCTTCTTCGCAGCATCGGCCTTGGTGAAGATGCCGGTGGACTCGACGACGATGTCGGCGCCCAGGGCGGCCCAGGGAAGGTTGGCGGGGTCGCGCTCGGCGGTGACCTTGAAGGTGTGACCGTCGACGGTGATGCTGTCCTCGGTGTGCGAGACCTCGCCGGGGAAGGTACCGAGAGTGGTGTCGTACTTGAGCAGGTGAGCCAGCGTCTTGGTGTCGGTCAGGTCGTTGACACCGACGATCTCGATGTCAGCGCCCTGGGACTTGACCGCACGGAAGAAGTTGCGGCCGATGCGGCCGAACCCGTTGATGCCTACCCGGATCGTCACGAACCGATCTCCTCTTAGGTACGCCGGGCCGGAGCCCGACGGGGGTGAAATTTGGGTTGTCCCCGACCACTGCTGACCCTACCTCCCCCAAGTGTTGCAAGGCACATCGCCTCACCGGTTGGGACGGGGCGGCCCGGGTGCGCGGAAGGGGCGCGCGGAGCGGGTGCGGCGGCTGCCGCGGCCTGCTCCGCGCGCCCCTCGGTGCGCGGTCGGACGGTTGACTTCCCGTCAGTCCCGTCAGTTCAGGGCCATCTCCTCGGTCAGGTTGGCCTCGGTGTTCGGCAGGCCGAGCTCGGCGGCCCGCTTGTCGGCCATCGCCAGCAGCCGGCGGATCCGCCCGGCCACCGCGTCCTTGGTCAGCGGCGGGTCGGCGAGCGCGCCGAGCTCCTCCAGCGAGGCCTGCTTGTGCTGCATGCGCAGCGCGCCGGCCGCGGCCAGGTGCTCGGGCACCTCCTCGCCGAGGATCTCCAGGGCGCGCTGCACCCGGGCGCCGGCGGCGACCGCGGCGCGGGCCGAGCGGCGCAGGTTGGCGTCGTCGAAGTTGGCCAGCCGGTTGGCGGTGGCCCGCACCTCGCGGCGCATCCGGCGCTCCTCCCAGGCCAGCACCGACTCGTGCGCGCCGAGGCGGGTGAGCAGCGCGCCGATCGCGTCGCCGTCGCGGATCACCACCCGGTCGACGCCGCGCACCTCGCGGGCCTTGGCCGGGATGCCGAGCCGGCGGGCCGCGCCGACCAGGGCGAGCGCCGCCTCGGAGCCGGGGCAGGTGATCTCCAGGGAGGAGGAGCGCCCGGGCTCGGTCAGCGAGCCGTGGGCGAGGAACGCGCCGCGCCAGGCCGCCTCCGCGTCGCAGGTCGCGCCGGAGACCACCGCCGGGGGCAGGCCCCGGATCGGCCGTCCGCGTCCGTCCACCAGCCCGGTCTGCCGGGCCAGCAGCTCGCCGTCCTTCACCACCCGCACCACGTACCGGCTGCCGCGTCGCAGCCCGCCGGGGGCCATCACCACCAGATCCGAGGAGTGTCCGAAGATCTCCAGGAGGTCCTTGCGCAGCCGCCGGGCCGCAATGCCGGTGTCCAGCTCCGCCTCGATCACGATGCGGCCGCTCACAATGTGCAGTCCGCCCGCAAAACGCAGGATCGCCGAGACCTCCGCCTTGCGGCAGCAGGCACGGGTGACGGGAAGCCGGGAGATCTCGTCTTTCACCGCTGCCGTCATCGCCATGGGCCGATCCTTCCATGAGTCCGGAAAATCCGGTCGTACGCCGCGGCCAAGAGCTCCGCGTCGTGTCGCGGCGTCCCGTCGTCGCGGGCCACCGAGTCGAGCACCAGTGCGGCGCCCATCCGCTCGGCGGCCTGTTCCAAGCCGGCCAGGTCGGCCAGGCCGAAGGCGCCGCCGCTGACCGCGCGCTCGTCCACCAGGATCGCATCGACCGCCAGGCCGGGGGCGTGGTCGGCGATCACCTCCAGGTGGCGCTGCGGGGTGAAGCCCTCGGTCTCGCCGGGCTGCGGGGCCAGGTTGAGGGTCAGCAGGCGGCGGGCCCGGGTCTCGGTGAGCGCCTTGGCGAGCTCGGGGACCAGCAGGTGCGGCAGCACGCTGGTGAACCAGGAGCCGGGGCCGAGCACCACCCAGTCCGCCTCCAGGACGGCCTGCACGGCCTCCGGGACGGCGGGCGGCTCGTCCGGGAGCAGCCGGATCGACTGCACGGTGCCGGGCGTGACGGCCACCGACGCCTGTCCGCGCACCGCGGTCACCTCGGCGGGGCGCAGCGGGTCGTGGCCGCGCACCAGGGCCTCGATGTCGAGCGGGACGGCGGACATCGGCAGCACCCGGCCCTGCACGTTCAGCAGCCGGCCGACCCAGTTCAGCGCCTCCACCGGGTCGCCGAGCTTCTCCCACAGCGCGACGATCAGCAGGTTGCCGACCGCGTGGCCGCCGAGCTCGCCGGTACCGGCGAAGCGCTGCTGGATCACCTCGGACCAGGTGCGGCCCCACTCGTCGTCGCCGCACAGCGCGGCCAGCGCCTTGCGCAGGTCGCCGGGCGGCA
The DNA here is from genome assembly GCF_000721345.1 of Kitasatospora sp. NRRL B-11411. Classification (NCBI taxonomy): domain Bacteria; kingdom Bacillati; phylum Actinomycetota; class Actinomycetes; order Kitasatosporales; family Streptomycetaceae; genus Kitasatospora; species Kitasatospora sp. NRRL B-11411. Next base: position 7,892 of record NZ_JOGH01000021.1, read on the forward strand.
GCACGCCGAGCTCGGCGCGCAGCCGGCCGCTGGAGCCGCCGTCGTCGGCGACGGTGACCACGGCGGTCAGCTCGGTGGTCAGCCGGCGCAGCGCGGACAGCGAGGCGGACAGGCCCTGGCCGCCGCCCAGCGCGGCGATCTTCGGCACGCCGGGCCGCGGTGACTGGACGGCCCGCTCGGCAGGTCTGGTCCGGAGCTGCAGCCGCGCTGGCACGTATCCCGTCACGCCGACCCCATGTTCCTGTCTCGTGCTCGGCCGGGGCGGCGGTACGGGGGTTTCCCGGCCGCTTACTCCCGGCCCATGTCCCGGTGGACCAGCACCGTTTCGACGCCGTCCGCGATCAGACGCTTCGTCAGCTGCTCGGACATCGCCACGCTGCGGTGCTTGCCTCCGGTGCAGCCTACGGCAAGCGTCATGTAGCGCTTCCCCTCGCGGCGGTAGCCCTCGGTGATGATCCGCAGCAGCTCGGTGTAGCCGTCCACGAACTGCTGCGCCCCGGGCTGCTGGAACACGTACTCTGCCACGTCCGGGTCGGTTCCGGTACGGGCCCGCAGCTCGGGCACCCAGTGCGGGTTGGGCAGGAAGCGGCAGTCCACGACCAGGTCGGCGTCGACCGGCAGGCCGTACTTGAAGCCGAAGGACATCACGGTGGCGCGCAGCTCCGGCTCGTCCTGGCCGGCGAACTGGGCGTCCATCTTGGCGCGCAGCTGGTGCACGTTGAGGTTGGAGGTGTCGACCACCAGGTCGGCCTCGCCGCGCAGCTCGCGCAGCAGCTCGCGCTCCTGGGCGATGCCGTCGACGATCCGGCCGTCGGCCTGCAGCGGGTGCGGGCGGCGGACCGACTCGAAGCGGCGGACCAGGGCGTCGTCGGAGGAGTCGAGGAAGACGACGCGCAGCCGGACGCCGCGCTTCTCCAGCTCCTCCAGCGAGGTCAGCAGGTCGTCGAAGAAGGTGCGGCCGCGGACGTCGACCACGACGCCGATCCGCGGCACCGCGCCCTGCGAGCGGGCGCCGAGGTCGACCATGGTGGGGATCAGCGCGGGAGGCAGGTTGTCGACCACGAACCAGCCGAGGTCCTCCAGGCACTTGGCGGCGGTGGAGCGGCCCGCCCCGGACATCCCCGAGATGATCACCAGCTCGGGGGTGGTCTCCCCCCCGTTGGACACTGTCACGTCTCTTCCCCGCTTCTCGGTACTGCTGTGGCCGTGCTGTCTTCGATGATCTCGCCGGTCGCGGTGTTGACCGCGAATGCGGCAGGTGTACGGGAGGCCAAGGCTGCGGCAACAGTCTCGGCGGTGCGGCGCCCGACCCCGGGCACTTCGCACAGTTCGTCGACGGTCGCCGCGCGCAGTTTCTTCAGCGAACCGAAGTGCTTGAGCAGGGCCCGGCGGCGAGTCTCGCCCAGCCCGGGGACGGAGTCCAGCTCCCCCGCCGTGAGCCGCTTGGCGCGCTTGGCCCGCTGGTAGGTGATGGCGAAGCGGTGCGCCTCGTCGCGCACCCGCTGCAGCAGGTAGAGGCCCTCGCTGGAGCGCGGCAGCACCACCGGGTCGTCCTGGCCGGGCAGCCAGACCTCCTCCAGCCGCTTGGCCAGCCCGCACACCGCGACGTCGTCGATGCCCAGCCCGTCCAGCGCCCGGACGGCGGCGGCGACCTGCGGCTGCCCGCCGTCGACCACCAGCAGCTGCGGCGGGTAGGCGAAGCGCTTGGGGCGGCCGTTCTCGTCGGTCAGCGCCTCCTCGCCCTCGGCGGGCTCCTGCTCCGGGACCGCCCACTCGCCGGTCTGCTCGCGCTCCTGGAGGTAGCGGCGGAACCGGCGGGTGATCACCTCGTGCATCGAGCGGACGTCGTCCTGGCCCTCGAAGGTCCTGATCTGGAAGCGCCGGTACTCGCTCTTGCGGGCCAGGCCGTCCTCGAACACCACCATGGAGGCCACCACGTCCTCGCCCTGGAGGTGCGAGATGTCGAAGCACTCGATGCGCAGCGGCACCGAGTCCAGCTCCAGGGCGTCGGCGATCTCCTGGAGGGCCCGGCTGCGGGTGGTGAGGTCGGAGGCGCGCTTGGTCTTGTGCAGGGCCAGCGCCTGCTGGGCGTTGCGCTGGACCGTCTCCATCAGGTCCTTCTTGTCGCCGCGCTGGGGGACGCGCAGGTCGACCTGGGCGCCGCGCAGGGCGGACAGCCACTCGTGCACGGCCTCCCCGGGCAGTGCGGGCACCAGCACCTCGCGCGGGACCTGCTCGCTGCCCTCGCCGTACAGCTGCTGGAGGGCGTGCTCGACCAGGCCGGCGGTGTCCACGTCCTCGACCTTGTCGGTGACCCAGCCGCGCTGGCCGCGGACCCGGCCGCCGCGGACGTGGAAGATCTGCACGGCCGCCTCGAGTTCGTCCTCGGCGACGGCCAGCAGGTCGGCGTCGGTGCCGTCGCCCAGGACGACCGCGTTCTTCTCCATCGCGCGCTTCAGCGCGCCCAGGTCGTCGCGCAGCCGGGCGGCCTTCTCGTACTCCATCTCGGCAGCGGCCTGCTGCATCTGCTGTTCGAGCCGGCGCAGGTAGTTGCCCGTCCGGCCGGCCATGAAGTCGCAGAACTCCTCGGCGAGTTCGCGGTGCTCCTCGGCGGACACCCGGCCCACGCAGGGCGCCGCGCACTTGCCGATGTACCCCAACAGGCAGGGGCGGCCGACCTGTTGGGCCCGCTTGAAGACGCCGTTGGAGCAGGTGCGGACCGGGAAGACCCGGAGCATCAGGTCGACCGTCTCGCGGATCGCCCAGGCGTGCCCGTACGGGCCGAAGTAGCGCACGCCCTTCTTGTGCGCCCCGCGCATCACCTGGACCCGGGGGTACTCCTCGTTGAGGGTGACCGCCAGCTCCGGATAGCTCTTGTCGTCCCGGTACTTGACGTTGAACCGCGGGTCGAACTCCTTGATCCAGGAGTACTCCAGCTGCAGCGCCTCGACCTCGGTGGAGACCACCGTCCACTCCACGGACGCCGCGGTGGTCACCATCGTCGCGGTGCGCGGGTGCAGGTGCGCCACGTCCTGGAAGTACGAGGAGAGCCGCTGGCGCAGGCTCTTCGCCTTCCCCACGTAGATGACCCGGCCGTGCGCGTCGCGGAACTTGTACACCCCGGGCGAGAGCGGGATCGCCCCCGGTGCGGGGCGGTAGGTGGACGGGTCAGCCATGCCCCTACCGTACCGACTGGCGCCGACACTCCGCGGCGCCCGCCGCGGTTCGTCAGCTCTTGGTGACCTGGAGGTTCCCGTTCTGCACCGCCACCTGGTAGGCGGGCAGCGGCTTCGGCGCCGGGCCGTCCTGGACGGCGCCGTCGGCGATGCCGAACCGGCTGCCGTGGCACAGGCACTGGATCTGCTCCTTGACCACGCCGTTGACCAGGCATCCGGCGTGCGTGCACTTCGCGCTGAACGCCTTGTACTCCCCCGCCGTCGGCTGCGTCACCACGACGCCCTGCTCCCGGTAGACCTTCCCGCCGCCGACCGGGACGTCCGCGGCGGCGCCGAGGTCGACCGGGCCGGTCGTCGACTTCGCCTCGTCCTTGCCTCCACCGGAGGAGGAGCACCCGGCGGCCGTGGCACCGGCCAGCGCGACGGCCGCGCAGCACAGGACGGTACGGCGGGAGGCGGTGGGCTCGGGCATCGGGACTCCTCGGTGCGGGGAAGGGCGCCAGCAACCCAGCAACGTAGCACGCACCGACGGGTCCGCCCGGGGAGCGGCGGGCGCTCCCCGGGCGGACCCGGTGGACGGCGGGCTACTTCTTGCGGCGCTTCGCCGCGGGCGCCGCGTCCGAGACGCCCGGCAGGATGTCGCGCAGGAACTTCCCGGTGTGGCTGGCGGTGGTGGCCGCGACCTCCTCCGGGGTGCCCTCGACGACCACGCTGCCGCCGCCGGAGCCGCCCTCGGGACCCATGTCGACCAGCCAGTCGGCGGTCTTGATGACGTCGAGGTTGTGCTCGATGACGATGACGGTGTTGCCCTTGTCGACCAGCCCCTCCAGGACCTTGATCAGCTTGCTGATGTCCTCGAAGTGCAGGCCGGTGGTGGGCTCGTCCAGGACGTAGACCGTCCGCCCGGTGGAGCGCTTCTGCAGTTCGGCGGAGAGCTTGACGCGCTGGGCCTCGCCGCCGGAGAGCGTGGTGGCGGGCTGGCCGAGCCGGACGTAGCCGAGGCCGACCTCCTTGAGCGTCTTCAGGTGCCGGGCGATCGCGGGGACGGCCTCGAAGAAGTCGAGCGCCTCCTCGATCGGCATGTTCAGCACCTCGGCGATGGACTTGCCCTTGTAGTGGACCTCCAGCGTCTCCCGGTTGTAGCGGTCGCCGTGGCAGACCTCGCAGGGGACGTAGACGTCCGGCAGGAAGTTCATCTCGATCTTGATGGTGCCGTCGCCGGAGCAGTTCTCGCAGCGGCCGCCCTTGACGTTGAACGAGAACCGGCCGGGCAGGTAGCCGCGGACCTTGGCCTCCTGGGTCTCCGCGAACAGCTTGCGCACGTGGTCGAAGACGCCGGTGTAGGTGGCCGGGTTGGAGCGCGGGGTGCGGCCGATCGGCGACTGGTCGACGTGCACCACCTTGTCGACCAGGTCGGTGCCGGTGATCCGGGTGTGCCGGCCGGGGACGCTGCGGGCGCCGTTCAGCTCGCGGGCCAGGTGCGCGTACAGGATGTCGTTGACCAGCGTGGACTTGCCGGAGCCGGAGACGCCGGTGACGGCCGTGAAGGTGCCCAGCGGGAAGGCGACCGTGACGTCCTTGAGGTTGTGCTCGCGGGCGCCGTGCACCACCAGCTGGCGCTTCTTGTCCCGCGGGCGGCGGGCCGCCGGGATCGGGATGGCGCGCTTGCCGGACAGGTACTGGCCGGTCAGCGACTCCTCGTTGGCCAGCAGTTCCTTCAGCGAGCCGGAGTGCACCACCTTGCCGCCGTGCTCGCCGGCGCCGGGGCCGATGTCGACGATCCAGTCGGCGGTCTTGATGGTGTCCTCGTCGTGCTCGACGACGATCAGGGTGTTGCCGATGTCGCGCAGCCGGACCAGGGTCTCGATCAGGCGGTGGTTGTCGCGCTGGTGCAGGCCGATGGACGGCTCGTCCAGCACGTAGAGCACGCCGACCAGGCCGGAGCCGATCTGGGTGGCGAGCCGGATCCGCTGGGCCTCGCCGCCGGAGAGCGTCCCCGCGGCACGGTTGAGCGAGAGGTAGTCGAGGCCGACGTCGACCAGGAAGCGCAGCCGCTCCAGCACCTCCTTGAGCACCCGCTCGGCGATCTGCTTGTCCCGCCGGTCCAGGCGCAGTTCGCCGAGGAAGTCCGCGCAGTCGCTGATCGACATCGCGGAGACCTCGGCGATCGAGCGGTCCATCACCGTGACGGCGAGGACCACCGGCTTGAGCCGGGTGCCCTTGCAGGTCGGGCAGGGCACCTCGCGCATGTAGCCCTCGAAGCGCTCGCGGCCCGCGTCGCTCTCCGACTCGGAGTGCCGGCGCGTCACGAACGGGACGACGCCCTCGAAGGCGGTGGTGTACGAGCGGTCGCGCCCGTAGCGGTTGCGGTAGCGGACCTCGACCTGGGTCTTGTGGCCGTACAGCAGCGCCTTCTTCGCCCGGACCGGCAGGCCGGCCCACGGGATGTCGGTGCGGAAGCCGAGCTCGCCGGCCAGCGCGTTGACCAGCCGCTGGAAGTACTCCTTGGTGGCGCCCTGCGACCAGGGGTGGATGGCGCCCTCGTCGAGCGACTTCTCCTCGTCGGGGACGAGCAGCTCCGGGTCGACCTCCATCCGGTTGCCCAGGCCCGAGCAGTCCGGGCAGGCGCCGAACGGGGAGTTGAAGGAGAAGGAGCGCGGCTCCAGCTCCTCGAAGGAGGCGTCGTCGTACGGGCAGTAGAGGTGCTCCGAGAACATCTTCTCGCGCTCGGGGTCGTCCTCCGCCAGGTCGACGAAGTCGAGCACCACCATGCCGCCGGCCAGCTTGAGGGCGGTCTCCACCGAGTCGGTGAGCCGGCGCTTGGCGCTCGACTTCACGGTGAGGCGGTCGATGACCACCTCGATCGTGTGCTTCTCCTGCTTCTTCAGCACCGGCGGCTCGGTCAGCTGGACGGTCTGCCCGTCCACCCGGGCCCGGGCGTAGCCCTTGGACTGCAGGTCGGCGAAGAGGTCGACGAACTCGCCCTTGCGCTCCCGGACCACCGGGCTGAGCACCTGGAACCGGGTGCCCTCGGGCAGCTCCAGCACCTTGTCGACGATGGCCTGCGGCGACTGCCGAGCGATCGGGCGGCCGCAGTGCGGGCAGTGCGGCTTGCCGATCCGGGCGAACAGCAGGCGCAGGTAGTCGTACACCTCGGTGATGGTGCCGACGGTGGAGCGCGGGTTGCGGTTGGTGGACTTCTGGTCGATCGAGACGGCCGGGGAGAGGCCCTCGATGAAGTCCACGTCCGGCTTGTCCATCTGGCCGAGGAACTGCCGGGCGTACGAGGAGAGCGACTCGACGTAGCGCCGCTGGCCCTCCGCGAAGATCGTGTCGAAGGCGAGGGAGGACTTGCCGGACCCGGAGAGGCCCGTGAAGACGATGAGGGAGTCCCGGGGCAGGTCGAGCGAGACGTTCTTGAGGTTGTGCTCGCGTGCACCACGGACGACGAGGCGGTCTGCCACTGCTACTGGCGCCTTTCTCCGGGTCGAAGGGAGGAGGGAGTTGAGCTTCTTCAGTGCTTCTTCCAGGATGCGCCCGCCAGCGTACTGGCTCATTCGTTCGAATCTGAGCCTGTCCAGCCGGAGCCACCCGGACGGGTGAACGGCACCCGCGCTCGACGGTAGCGTCAACGACTGACAACCGACTCGGGCAACGCCCGGGTCCGGGTCGCACCGCCGTGCCCCGTCCCACCCGACCGTCGAAAGGCACCGCCCCGATGAGCGACGCCACCGCCGCAGCCGCCGCAGCCGCCGAGCAGCTGCGGGCCACCGCGGAGAGCACCGAACTGCTGCTGCACACCCTCGCCGAGCTGGAGCCCGCGCAGCTGCCCGAGCCGTCCGGACTGCCCGGCTGGACCCGCGGGCACGTGCTGACCCACATCGCCCGCAACGCGGACTCGCTGGTCAACCTCCTCACCAGCGCCCGCACCGGCGAGAACATTCCGCAGTACCCGAGCCCGGAGGCCCGGGACGCCGACATCGAGGCCGGCGCCGGGCGCCCGCTGGCCGAGCAGGTCGCCGACGTCCGGGCCAGCCAGCAGCGCTTCCAGGACGCCGCCGCCCTGCTGGCGCCCGAGCACTGGACCGTCCCGCTCACCCACCGCTCCGGCTACGTCTTCCCGGCCTGGCAGCTGCCGGTGAAGCGGCTCGCCGAGCTGGAGTACCACCACGTCGACCTGAACGCCGGCTACACCCCGGCGCACTGGCCCGAGCCGTTCGCGGTCGCCGAGTTCCGGCGGCTGGGCGCGCACTTCGGCGAGCTGCCGGGCCTGCCCGCCGTGCTGCTGGTCGCCGAGGACGCCGGGCTGGAGGCCCGGCTCGGGGGCGACGGCGACGGCGGCGGCAGGCCCGGGCTGGTCGCGGAGGGTCCGGTGCGGGCGCTCACCGGCTGGCTGTCCGGCCGCTCGAACGGGGACGGCCTGCAGGTCCACCGCGGTGACGAGGGCCTGGTCGACCCCCGCACGGCGCTGCCCGAGCTCCCCCCGATGGGATGATGGGGCCGGTTGACGGGAGAACCCCCAGCGGCGAACGAGGAGCGGCGTGATGACGTACCACGGAGCGGTGAAGGTCGGCGGGGCGCCGGACGTCCGGGAGCTGGCCCACCTGATCGTCACCAAGGTGGCGGTCGGCCCGCACGACAACAACGCCTACCTGCTGCGCTGCCGGGCCACCGACGAGCAGCTGCTGATCGACGCCGCCGCCGACGCCCCGGTGCTGCTGGAGACCGTCGGCCCCCGGCTGGCCGCGGTGGTCACCACCCACCGGCACCGCGACCACTGGGGCGCGCTGGCCGAGGTGGTGGCCGTCACCGGGGCCCGCACGATGGCCGGGCGGATCGACGCGGAGGGCATCGACGTGCCCACCGACCTCCCGCTGGAGGACGGCTCGGTGCTCCGGTTCGGGCAGATCGAGCTGACCGTCCGCCACCTGGTGGGCCACACCCCGGGCGCGATCGTGCTGGTCTACGACGACCCGCAGGGCCACCCGCACCTGTTCACCGGCGACTGCCTGTTCCCCGGCGGGGTGGGCAACACCTGGGGCGACCCGGCCGCCTTCGACTCGCTCCTCCGGGACGTCACCGAGAAGATCTTCGACCGGCTCCCGGACGAGACCTGGGTCTACCCCGGCCACGGCGACGACACCACGCTGGGCGCCGAGCGCCCGCACCTGCCGGAGTGGCGCGAGCGCGGCTGGTGAGCCGCACGCCCGAGGGCCCCCGCCGACTCCGGCGGGGGCCCTCGGGCGCGGGCGGGATCAGGCGTCGATCCGCTCCGGCTCCGCGGCCTCCTCGGCCGCCTGCTTCTTGGCGGCGACCAGGCTGGTGACGGTGGTGACCGCCAGGGTCAGCACGATGAAGGCCAGCGAGACCGGGATGCTGATCTCCGGCACGTGCACGCCGCTCTCGTGCAGCGCGTGCAGCACCAGCTTGACGCCGATGAAGCCGAGGATCACCGACAGGCCGTAGGAGAGGTGGACCAGCTTCTTCAGCAGGCCGCCGATCAGGAAGTACAGCTGGCGCAGGCCCATCAGCGCGAAGGCGTTGGCGGTGAAGACGATGTACGGGTCCTGGGTGAGGCCGAAGATGGCCGGGATCGAGTCCAGCGCGAACAGCACGTCGGTGGTGCCGATGGCCAGCATCACGATCAGCATCGGGGTGACCAGCCGGCGGCCGTTCTCCCGGACGAAAAGCTTGGTGCCGCGGTAGTCGCCGGTAGCCGGGACGCGCCGCTGGACCGACTTGAGCAGGCGGTTCTCCTCGAACTCCTCCTCTTCCTCGTCGGCCCGGGCCTCCTTGATCAGCTTCCAGGCCGTCCAGACCAGGAAGGCGCCGAAGAAGTAGAACACCCAGGAGAACTCGGAGACCAGCGCCGCACCACCGGCGATGAAGACCGCCCGCAGCACCAGGGCGATGATCACGCCGAACATCAGCACCCGCTGCTGGTAGATCCTCGGCACCGCGAACTTGCCCATGATCAGGATGAACACGAACAGGTTGTCGACGCTGAGCGACTTCTCGGTGATGTAGCCGGCGAAGAACTCACCGGCCGGCTTCCCGCCGCCGTGCCACCAGAGGAAGCCGCCGAACAGCGCGGCCAGCGCCACCCAGACCGCCGTCCAGATGCCGGCCTCCTTGACGGAGACCTCGTGCGGCTTGCGGCCGCCGATGAAGAAGTCGGCCACGATCAGGGCGATCAGCACCGCGATGGTGCCGGCCCACAGGCCTGCGGATACGTCCATGTCTGCTCCTCCGGCAGATAGGCGAACACTCGTCACTGCCGGAGGTCTCTTCCGCCGCGCGGCCCGCACCCGGCGGGCACCGCACGGCCAGCGCCCCGGGACGCCGCGATGGGCGCCCGTGATGACGGGGTCGCTGAACGGGGAATACTCCCCTCCGCTCCCAGAAGGTTAACAGGAAGCCCAAGGGAAGGTAAAGAAGGTAAAGAACCCCCTCGGTCGAACGGTCGGACGGCCGAATGATCAGGCGTCAGGTCCCGGAACGCGGATCACGGGTCCCGGATCAGAGGAAGGGCTCGATGAAGGGCAGCATGTCCCGGAAGGTGCGGCCGCTGGCGGGGGCGCCGATCGCGGTCATCTTCCAGCCGCCCTCGCCGTCCCGCTCGACCTTGGCCATGATCTGCCCGGTGTGCGGCCCGCCGCCGGTCAGCTCGTAGCGGGCCAGCTCCTTGCCGGTGGTCTCGTCGACCAGCCGGCAGTGGGCGTTCTGGACCTCCATGAAGTTCTGGCCGGTGTACGAGCTGACGGTGAAGACGATCTGGGTGACCCGGCGGGGCACCTTGGTCAGGTCGACCATGATGCTCTCGTCGTCGCCGCCCGCCCCGGCCCCGCCGACCAGGTTGTCGCCGGTGTGCCGGACCGAGCCCTCGTTGCTGACCAGGTGGGAGAAGAACACCACGTCGCTCATCACCTTGCCGTCGTACAGCAGGGCGGACGCGTCGAGGTCGATCTCCTTGGGGCGGCGGCTGAAGAAGCCGCGCTTGCCGGGGGCGGACTTCCATCCGAGGCCCATCCGGACCACGGACAGAGTCTCGCCGGTGGACTTCAACAGGCTCACGCTCTGGCCCTTGGCCAGGTTCACGGACACGCTGCCGACCTCTGCTTCCTCCGGGCCCCGCCCGGCGTCCTGTCGCACGTCCGGCCGTACCCGGAACGTCCTGGCCCCGGGCAGACCGCGCCCCACCCTACGCCGCCGTTCCGCCCTCGCGCCGCCCCTGCGGCGGGGAACGGGCGGGCTGTGGCCAAACTACGACACAGCGCCCCCGGCCGGGCGGAGAATCGGCTGCGCCCGACCGGAGGTGACGCCGGATCAGGCCATCCCGGCCTCGCGCATCTGCCGCAGCTCGCGCTTGAGCTCCTTGACCTCGTCCCGCAGCCGGGCCGCCACCTCGAACTGCAGCTCGGCCGCGGCGGTGTGCATCCGGTCGGTCATGTTCTGGATCAGCTCGGCGAGCTCGGCCGCGGGCAGGCTCTTGGCGGGCTTGCGGTCGATGCCCAGCGCCGGGACCGGCGCCTTGCCCTTGCCCTGCTGCCGGTACCCGGTGGCGAGCAGCTCCTCGGTGTCGACGTCCTCCCCCGCCATGGTGGAGAGCAGGTCGCCGATCTTCTTCCGCAGCGGCTGCGGGTCGATCCCGCGCTCCTCGTTGTACGCCTGCTGGACGGCGCGCCGGCGGTTGGTCTCGCTGATCGCCAGGTCCATCGCCGGGGTGATCTTGTCGGCGTACATGTGCACCTGGCCGGACACGTTGCGCGCCGCGCGGCCGATGGTCTGGATCAGCGAGGTGCCGGAGCGCAGGAAGCCCTCCTTGTCCGCGTCCAGGATCGCCACCAGCGAGACCTCGGGCAGGTCGAGGCCCTCGCGGAGCAGGTTGATGCCGACCAGCACGTCGTACTCGCCGGCCCGCAGCTCGCGCAGCAGCTCGATCCGGCGCAGCGTGTCGACGTCGCTGTGCAGGTAGCGGACCCGGATGTCGAGGCCGAGGAAGTAGTCGGTGAGGTCCTCGGCCATCTTCTTGGTGAGCGTGGTGACCAGGACCCGCTCGTCCTTCTCCACCCGCTGCCGGATCTCGTGCACCAGGTCGTCGATCTGGCCCTCGGTGGGCTTGACGATCACCTCGGGGTCGATCAGGCCGGTCGGGCGGATGATCTGCTCGACCTGGCCGTCGCCGCGGGCCAGCTCGTACTTGCCGGGGGTGGCCGACAGGTAGACGGTCTGGCCGATCCGCTCCTGGAACTCCTCCCACTTCAGCGGCCGGTTGTCCATCGCCGAGGGCAGCCGGAAGCCGTGCTCGACCAGCGTGCGCTTGCGCGAGGCGTCCCCCTCGTACATCGCGCCGATCTGCGGGACGGTGACGTGCGACTCGTCGATGACCAGCAGGAAGTCGTCCGGGAAGTAGTCGAGCAGGGTGTTCGGCGGGGAGCCGGGCTCGCGGCCGTCGAAGTGCATCGAGTAGTTCTCGACGCCCGAGCAGGTGCCGATCTGGCGGAGCATCTCGATGTCGTACGTGGTGCGCATCCGCAGCCGCTGGGCCTCCAGCAGCTTGCCCTGCTTCTCCATCCGGGCCAGGCTCTGCTCCAGCTCGGCCTCGATGCCGGCGATCGCCCGCTCCATCCGCTCCGGGCCGGCCACGTAGTGCGAGGCGGGGAAGACGTGGATCGCGTCGTCCTGGCTGATCACCTCGCCGGTCAGCGGGTGCAGCGTGTACAGCGCCTCGATCTCGTCGCCGAACATCTCGATCCGGACGGCGAGCTCCTCGTACACCGGGAAGATCTCGATGGTGTCGCCGCGGACCCGGAAGGTGCCGCGGGTGAAGGCGAGGTCGTTGCGGGTGTACTGGATGTCGACGAAGCGGCGCAGCAGGGCGTCCCGGTCGACCTCCTCGCCGACCTTGAGCCGGACCATCCGGTCCACGTACTCCTGCGGGGTGCCGAGGCCGTAGATGCAGGAGACCGACGCGACCACCACGACGTCCCGCCGGGTGAGCAGGCTGTTGGTGGCGGAGTGGCGCAGCCGCTCGACCTCCTCGTTGATCGAGGAGTCCTTCTCGATGTAGGTGTCCGTCTGCGGGACGTACGCCTCGGGCTGGTAGTAGTCGTAGTACGAGACGAAGTACTCGACCGCGTTGTTCGGCAGCAGCTCGCGGAACTCGTTCGCCAGCTGGGCGGCCAGCGTCTTGTTCGGCGCCATCACCAGGGTGGGGCGCTGCAGCTTCTCGATCATCCAGGCCGTGGTGGCCGACTTGCCGGTGCCGGTCGCGCCGAGCAGGACGACGTCCTTCTCGCCGGCGCGGACGCGGCGCTCCAGCTCGGCGATGGCCGCCGGCTGGTCACCGTTGGGCTGGTAGGGACTGACGACCTCGAAGGGCGCCACGGACCGCTCGATACTCGTGATGGGACGCACGCCCCCCACCGTACGACCGGCCACCGACAGAGCGGGTGCTACTTCGCGGAGTCCCGGGCCAGCGCCACCAGCCGGGAGACCGCCCGCAGGTACTTCTTGCGGTAGCCGCCGCGCAGCATCTCCTCGGTGAACACCTGGTCGAACGGCACGCCGGAGGCGGTGATCGGCAGCTCCCGGTCGTACATCCGGTCGGCCAGCACCACCAGGCGCAGCGCGGTCGACTGGTCGTCGACCTGGTGCACCCCGCGCAGGAACACCGCGCCGACCTCGTCCAGCAGCGCGCCGTACCGGCTGGGGTGCACCTCCTTCAGGTGCTCCAGCAGCGCGTCGAAGTCGTCCAGCGAGGCGCCCGGGGTGCGGGCCGCGCGGGCGGTCACCTCGGCGTCGTCGTACGGCGGCGGGGCGTCCGGCAGGCCGCGGTGGCGGTAGTCCTGGCCGTCGATCCGCACCGGGCGGAAGTGCGCGGACAGGCCCTGGATCTCCCGCATGAAGTCGGCGGCGGCGAACCGGCCCTCGCCGAGCTTCTCCGGCAGCGTGTTCGAGGTCGCGCACAGCTTGACGCCGTTCTCCACCAGCTTGCCGAGCAGCGTCGACACCAGGACGGTGTCGCCCGGGTCGTCCAGCTCGAACTCGTCGATGCACAGCAGCCGGTGCGAGCTGAGCGTGCGCACCGCGCCCTGGAAGGTCAGCGCGCCGACCAGGTTGGTCAGCTCGACGAACGTCCCGAACGCCTTCGGCCCGGGAACCGCGTGCCACAGCGAGGCCAGCAGGTGCGTCTTGCCGACGCCGTACCCGCCGTCCAGGTAGATCCCGGCCGGCCCGGTGGGCGCGGGCGCCGAGCGCCGGAACCAGCCGCGTTTCGGGGGCTCGGCGGCGCCGTTCAGCCCGGCGGCGAAGGACTCCAGGATCTGGACGGCCTCGTACTGGCTCGGCTGCGCGGAGTCCGGCAGGTAGCTGCCGAAGCTCACCCCGGCGAAGCGCGGCGGCGGCACCATCTCCGCGACCAGCCGTTCGGCCGGTACCACCGGACGCCGATCGGACAGGGCTATCGCGGTGTGAATATCGGACTCCGAGGCTGCAGACACGAGACAACAGGGTACTCGCGCCGGAAGACCCGCCGCCTCCGCCTGCGAGACTCGGACCCATGAGGCAACTGATCGGCGAGACCCCCGGCACCCCCGGCAGCTTGGAGTGGCTGGCGCAGGCGTACGCGTACCCGGACGACGGGGCGTGGCTGCGGGCGAACATGGTGACCTCGCTGGACGGTGCGGCCCGGTTGGACGGCCTCTCGGAGGGGCTGTCCAGCGAGGCGGACAAGCGGATCTTCGGGGTGCTGCGGGCGCTGTGCGACGTGGTGCTGGTGGGGGCCGAGACGGTGCGGGCCGAGGGGTACCGGCCGGCGCGGGCCCGGCCCGACTTCGCGGAGCGGCGGGCGGCCGCGGGCCAGTCGCCGGCGCCGGTGATCGCGGTGGTGTCGCGCAGCCTGGAGCTGGACCTGTCGGCGCCGCTGTTCACCGAGCCGCTGGTGCCGACGGTGGTGGTCACCACCGTCGACGCGCCGCCCGGGAAGCTCGCCCGGGTCGCCGCCGCAGCCGATGTGATCACCGCAGGAACGGGCTCGGTGGACCTCCCCCGGGCGGTGGCCGCGCTCACGGAGCGTGGTTGGCGCCGGCAGCTCTCGGAGGGCGGTCCCCACTTGCTCGGTCAGCTCGCGGCGGGCGGCGTGCTGGACGAGTTGTGCCTGTCGGTGGCGCCCCTGGTGACGGCGGGTGATTCACCGAGGATCGTGAACGGGCCGGGAATCCCGGACGTCCGGCCGATGCGGCTGGTGTCATTGATCGAGGAGAAAGGTTTCCTCTTCACCCGCTATCTGCGGCCGACCGATCCGGACCGCTCCCCGAGCGTCCCCGCCCGCACCTGAGACACATCCTGACCGATGTGGATCATGTGATCGCTGTGGCGCGTGTGCAGCGTGAGGAATCCTTCCTCCGGGCACTATGAAGGAGGGGAGCAGGGAGCCGGACCCGGGGGCCCGCACCAGCGAAGGGACTCACGTGTTCAAGACCGTACTGATGATCGAAAAGGCGCTCTCCGACGCCGACGTGGAACTGGTCACCACGCTCCACGGCGAGGAGAAGGTCTCCTTCGTCGTCCTGATGCAACCCCGCGGCAAGCAGGACGAGTTGCTGCGCGCCCTGGACGACGTGGCCCTCGGCCATCTGGACAAGGCGGTGCACGAGCGCGACGAGGGCGAGGAGGAGGCGCCGACCCTCGCGGGCGAGTCCCTCGAACACAGCCTGCGCCACCTGCAGCGGGCCGGCGCGGAGGCGGTCGGCGAGGTGGTCGGGGCGCACCCGCTGGTGCGGCTGCGCGAGGTGGTCGAGGAGAACCGGGCCGACGAGGTGCTGGTGCTGACCTCGCCGCACTTCGTCGAGGAGTTCTTCCACCGGGACTGGGCCTCCCGCGCCCGGCACGAGGTCGGCGTCCCGGTGCTGAAGCTGTTCGCCAGCGAAGCCTGACCGGTCTCCCGGTTAGGGCAGAATCGTCCCGTGTCACGTAAAAGTTGCACCGGGGGACACGGGACGACTTCTCCCTCCGCCACTCACGCCCGTACGGAGCCAGCCTTGAACGACGCCGCCCACGACCTGCACGCCCCGCACTTCATCGGCATCGGCGGCGCCGGCATGTCCGGCCTGGCGAAGATCCTCGCGGTGCGCGGCGCGACCGTCTCGGGTTCCGACGCGAAGGAGTCGGAGACCGTGCGGGCTCTGCGCGAACTGGGCGCGACGGTGTTCGTCGGGCACGCCGCGGAGCACCTGCCGGCCGGGACCAGCAGCGTGGTGGTCTCCAGCGCGATCCGGGCCGACAACCCGGAGCTGGTGGCCGCGCGGGAGCGCGGCGTCCCGGTGGTGCACCGCTCCGACGCGCTGGCGGCGCTGATGGGCGGGCGCCGGGCGCTCGCGGTGGCGGGGACGCACGGCAAGACCACGACCACCTCGATGCTGGCCGTCAGCCTGGGCGAGCTGGGCCTGGAGCCCTCGTACGCGATCGGCGGCGACCTGGACGCGCCGGGGTCGAACGCGCACCACGGGGCGGGCGAGATCTTCGTCGCGGAGGCGGACGAGAGCGACCGCAGCTTCCACAAGTACGCGCCCGAGGTGGCGATCGTGCTGAACGTGGAGCTGGACCACCACGCCAACTACGCGTCGATCGAGGAGATCTACGAGTCCTTCGAGACCTTCGTCGGCCGCATCCAGCCCGGCGGCACCCTGGTGGTCTCGGCCGACCACGAGGGCGCCCGCGAGCTGACCCGCCGGGTGGCGGGCCGGGAGGGCCTGAACGTGGTGACGGTCGGCGCCGCCGCCGACGCCGACCTGCGGGTGCTGGAGGTCGAGGCGCGCGGCATGACCAGCGAGGTGACGGTCGAGCTGGCCGGCGAGCCGCTGACCTTCACCGTCTCGGTGCCCGGCCGGCACTACGCGCACAACGCGGTCGCGGCGCTCGCCGCGGGCATCGCGCTGGGCGTCCCGGCCGAGGGGCTGGCGAAGGCGCTGGGCGCGTACACCGGGGTGCGGCGGCGGCTGCAGCTCAAGGGCGAGGCGCGCGGCGTGCAGGTGATCGACTCCTACGCGCACCACCCGACCGAGATGGCCGCCGACCTGGAGGCGATCCGGGAGGCGGCGGGCCCGGGCCGGGTGCTGGTGGTCTTCCAGCCGCACCTGTTCTCGCGCACCCAGCAGCTGGCCGAGGAGATGGGGCAGGCGCTGGCGCTGGCCGACGCCTCGGTGGTGCTGGACATCTACCCGGCCCGCGAGGACCCGATCCCCGGCGTCACCGCCGAGCTGATCATCGACGCGGCCCGCCGGGCCGGTGCCGACGTCCGCGCCGAGCACGACTTCGCGGCCGCCCCGGCGCTGCTGGCCGCGCTGGCCGCCCCCGGCGACCTGGTGCTGACCATGGGCGCGGGCGACGTCACGAACCTGGGCCCGGAAATTCTGGCCGCCCTGGCGGACGTTGCACCTGCTGTCTGACGTCCCGTTCCGAGCTGGAGAGCTGGAGAGTCGCCGTGAGCTACGAGGTCCAGAAGTCCGACGCCGAGTGGCGCGCCGAGCTGACGCCGGAGGAGTACCACGTGCTCCGCGAGGCCGGTACCGAGCGGCCGTTCGTCGGCGAGTACACCGACACCAAGACGGTCGGCGTCTACAGCTGCCGGGCGTGCGGCGCCGAGCTGTTCAGCAGCGAGACCAAGTTCGACAGCCACTGCGGCTGGCCGTCGTACTACGCCCCGCTGGCCGGTGACTCGGTGGAGTACCTGGAGGACAGCAGTCTCGGCATGCGCCGGGTCGAGGTGCGCTGCAAGAAGTGCGGCAGCCACCTCGGGCACGTCTTCGAGGGCGAGGGGTACGACACCCCGACCGACCAGCGCTACTGCATCAACTCGATCTCGCTGACGCTGAAGCCCGCCGAGTAGGGTCCGGGCCCGCCCGCCCGCGTGGAAGACTGGATCTTCTTCCGGACGGTCTTGGACGTGGGTGGGGCGGGCGTGGCGCGGCGGCGTGGTTCTGGCGTGTGGTCGGTACTGGCGGAGGCGCAGCGCGAGCAGCACCGCCGGGCGGAGGCGCAGCGGCGGGCGGCGGAGGCCCGGCAGCGGGAGGGCGAGCGGGCCCGGCGGGAGGCGCAGCGGGCGGCGGCGCGGGGTGAGCGCGAGGCGCTGAAGGCGTACCAGCAGGGGCGGGAGTCGGATGCCGTCCGGCGCAGTGCCGAACTGGACGAGCGGGTGGCCGAGTTGCGCGGGGTGCTGGCGGCCGGGCTGGCCGGGCCGGGGTTCTCGCTGGTCGCGGGGGGCCGTCCGGCGGTGCCGCCGTTCGACCCGGGGCCGTTGGGCGTGCCGGTGCCGATGCCGGACCAGAACTGGTACCTGGTGCCGCCCCCGGCCGGGCCGCAGGCGTACCACCCGGGGGCGCGCCGGCAGTGGGAGGAGCAGTCCGCGCAGGCCCGGGCCAGGTTCGAGCACGACTGGCAGGCCGCCTGGGCCGCCGAGCAGCAGCGGCAGCACCAGCTCGCCGACTACCGCGCCCAGTACGACGCGTGGGCGGTGGAGCGGCACCGGCTGCTGGCCGGGCAGGCCGCGCAGGCGGGGCGGCTGGCGGCCCGGTTGCGGGCGGGCGAGGCGGCGGCGGTCGCCGAGTACTTCGAGGCGGTCGTCGACTGGCGCGAGGACTGGCCGGACGGCTTCCCCGCCGACGGCGAGGCCGTCTGGGACGCCGCGGCCCGGCGGCTGGTGGTGCGCTGGGAGCTGCCGCCGTACGAGGTGGTGCCCGCCCTGTCGAGGTACCGGTACGTCCGGTCGGACGACCGGGAGGACGAGGTGGCCCGGCCGGTCGGACAGCGGCGGGAGCTGTACCGCGAGGTGCTGGCGCAGTGCGCGCTGCGGGTGCTGGCGGAGGTGTTCCGGGCCGACGCCGGCGGGCTGCTGGCCTCGGTGGGGCTGAACGGCGTGGTGGTGGCGACCGATCCGGCGACCGGACAGGAGGGGGAGCGCTGCCTGCTGGCCGTGGAGGTCGGCCGGGAGGTGTTCGCGGGCCTCGCGCTGGACCGGGTGGACCCGCTGGAGTGCCTGGTCGGCGCGCTCGGCGGGCGGATCGCGGCCCGGCCGGAGAAGGGCGGAACGGTCGCCGAGGTGCCGGCCTCGGTCGAGCCCGCGCCCGTTCCCGTCCCGGTGCTCGCGGTGGACGGCGAGGGGCCGGACCTGTTCGAGATGGACCCGCTGGAGTTCGAGGAGCTGATCGCCGAGCTGTTCCGCCGCCGCGGCCTGCGCACCAGCACCACCGCGCGCAGCGGTGACGAGGGCGTGGACGTGCTGGCCGAGGACCCGGACCCGATCACCGGCGGGAAGATCGTCATCCAGGCCAAGCGCTACCGGAAGACCGTGCCGCCGAGCGCCGTCCGCGACCTGGAGTCCACCATGCGCCGGCAGGGTGCCAACCGGGGCATCCTGGTGACCACGGCGGGCTTCGGTCCCGGCTCCCGCAAGCACGCCGAGGGCCAGCCGCTCACCCTGGTGGACGGTCCGATGCTGCTCGCGCTGCTGCGCGAGCACGGCCTGCCGGGCCGGCTGGGCCCGGCCGTCGCGGTGTCCGTCCGACCCGCCGCCCCCGCCGTGGAGTTGGTGCCGGGTCAGAACCTGGTGCTGCCCGACCGCGAGGTCAAGGTCCGGTTCCGGTCCGGTGGTGCGGCGGCCGATCTGACGCTGCTGCTGCTCGACGCGGGCGGGCGGGTCCGGCACGACCGGGACTTCGTCTTCTACCACCAGCCCGCCGCGGAGGGCGGCGCCGTGACGCTCCGTCCGGACGAGCGCACCGCGACCGTCCGCACCGCGCAACTCCCGGACGCGGTACGGCGGGTGGCGATCGCCGTCAACCTGGACGCGGACGGCGACGGCACCTGCGCGGACCTGGTCGACCCGGCGGTGGAGCTCGCTTCCGGTGGCGGCCGGTGGCTGTTCCGCCCGCCGGCCGACCCGGCGGTCTCCGCGATGCTGGTCGCCGAGGTCTACCGCCACCCGGCCGACGGCTGGAAGCTCCGCGCGGTCGGCCAGGGCTGGTCCGACGGCCTGGCGGGCCTGGCCCGCGCCCACGGCGTGGACGTCGCTTAGCCGCCTCCCGCCGCGCGCAGTTCCCCGCGCCCCGAGCTGTCGCCCCGCCCGCGGCTACCCGCCGAGCGCCTTGGTGTGCTTCCACTCGGCCGCGCACGCGCGGTAGCCGAACCAGTCGTTGATGGCGAGCATCGGGGCGTTGCCCTCGTCGTTCTGGGTGTACGCGGCGGTGAGGCCGCGGGCCTTGGCGCGGTGCAGCGAGTGGGCCTTGGCGAGCTTGGCCAGGCCGCGGCCGCGGTGGGTGGAGCGGGTCGCGGTGAAGGAGGACCAGTAGGTGCGGCGGCCGTCGGTCTGGGCGGCGGAGAAGGCGACCGGTTCGCCGTCCGCGAGGACCACCGCGGTGAGGGTGTGGTCCTGGTCGGGGCGCTGCCAGATCTCGGCGAGCCAGCCCTCGTAGGGCTGGTCGTCGAGGACCAGGTCGCCCGGTTCGGCGCGGGCGCCGTCGATGTCGACCAGGTAGATCGGGTACGGGTCGTCCAGGAAGTCGGCGGCGGTGCGCAGTTCGACGCCGGGCGGGGTGGGCGGCAGCGGGCGCAGCGGGGCGGTGAGGTCGAGGCCGGAGAAGCGGCCGGCCCGGCCGCTCCTGCGGTAGCCGCGGGCGGCGGCGAAGCCGAGCGCCTCGGGGGTGTCGTCGGCCCAGCCGTGGGCGTCCCGGGTGCCGAGGGCGGCGAGGTCCCGTTCGGCGGCGGCGAGCAGGGCGGTGCCGATGCCCGCGCCGCGGTGCTCGGGGAGCACGCTGACGTTGAGGAAGCCCTGGTCGGGGGTGGTGCTCTCGGTCACCGGGCCGAACCGGGCGGTGCCGACGACCTGTCCGGCCCGCTCGGCGACCAGCAGGTGGTAGTGCGGCAGGGCGGCCTGCCAGGCGACCACCTCTGGGGTGGTGACCAGGTGCGGGCGGCCGGCCCGGTAGGCCTCGGCGGCCCCGGGGGCGTCGGCGGATGCGAACGGGCGGATGCGGTACGGCGTGGAAGTCATAGGCATGTCACGTTAGCCAGTCGTTCGTCCGCGCGCCGCTGAATTTCCCCCCCGCGCGCGTGTGCGTTCAGTGAAGCCGAAACCTCAAGTTCAGCTCTGAGTTTCCGGTGTCCCGCTTGGCATCGGCGCGCGGTGGATACACCCTCGGCAACGGGGAGTCGGGCGGTCCGAAAGGCCCGACGGAAAGGGGGTGGAATATGTCTTCGTCCGATATTCCGCGATTGGGCACCGGCCTCGGCTGGCGCCCCGAGATCGACACCGCGGTGGAGCGGCTGCCCGGCCTCGACTGGGTGGAGGTGGTGGCCGAGAACGTCTGCGCCGAGCACCTTCCGCCCTCGCTGGCCGAGCTGCGCTCCCGCGGGGTCACGGTCGTCCCGCACGGCGTCTCGCTCGGGCTGGGGGACGCCGCCGAACCGGACCCGGCCCGGCTGGCCCGGCTGGCGGGCGTGGCCGAGGCGCTCGGGTCGCCGCTGGTCAGCGAGCACCTGGCGTTCGTCCGGGCGGGCAGCCTGGAGGCCGGGCACCTGCTGCCGGTGCCGCGCACCCGGGCCGCGCTGCGGGTGGTGGTGGCCAACGTCCGGATCGCCCAGCGGGAGCTGCCGGTGCCGCTGGCGCTGGAGAACATCGCCGCCCACCTGGCCTGGCCGGGCGACGAGCTGACCGAGGCCCAGTTCCTCGCCGAACTGGTCGAACGGACCGGCGTCCGCCTGCTGGTGGACGTCGCCAACCTGCACACCAACCGGGTCAACCTGGGCGTCGACCCGGCCGCCGAGCTGGACCGGCTGCCGCTGGAGGCCCTCGCCTACGTGCACGTGGCTGGCGGCGTCGAGCGCGACGGCGTCTGGCACGACACCCACACCCACCCCGTCACCGCACCCGTGCTGGAGGTGCTGGCCGCGCTCTGCGAGCGGACCGACCCGCCCGGGGTGCTGCTGGAACGGGACGGCGCATACCCGCCGCCCGCCGAACTGTCCGCCGAACTCGACGCCATCCGCCGCGTCCAGCGCCTGCACCGGAGGGAAGCCGCCCGTGTCTGAGCACCACGAATACCTGATCCGCGACCGCGCCGACGCCGAACTCGCCCTCGCCCGGGTCGAACTGGCGCACCGCCAGGAGGAGTTGCTGGCCGCCCTGACGGCCGGCGGCCCGGCCCCGGCCGGCTTCGACCCCGAGCAGCTGCGCGTCCAGGCCGCGGGCCTGCTCGCCAAGCGCCGGGAGACCGTCGGCCACCTGATGCCGGAACTGCCCGACCTGCTCGGGGCGGACTTCGCCCCGCTGTTCGCCCGCTACGCCGCCGGCCGGCCGCTCACCGGCGGCTACCGGGCCGACGCCCGGGCCTTCGCCGAGTGGGCCCTGGACAGCGGCCCCGTTGGCGCCGACTGGCGGCCCGCGCTGCGCCGCCTGCTGCGCCCCGCCGCCTCCCGGTGGAGCCGCCTGCTGCCGCACCGCGACCGCGCCGCCAAGGCGCACCCGTAACCACCCGTACCGCACAGAAGGGAACCACGGGGGATGTGGAACTTCCGGTTCGTCCTGGCGTTCGCGCTCGTCGTGTGCTCGATCGCCGTCGCCGCCGTCTTCAACCGGCGCAGCACCCGGGTCACCGACCCGCGCGGCCTGCCCGGACGCGGCCTGCCGCTGCTGGAGGTCGCCTTCCTGGCCGGCGGGCCCGCCCGGGTCGTCGACACCGCGCTGGTCCGGATGGAGCGCGAGGGCCGGGTGGTGGTCTCCCGGGCCCACCGGGTCACCGTCACCACCGACCGGACCACCGACCCGGTCGAACGGGTCCTGATCACCGCGGTCGGCGGCCGGGCCGGGCGCGACCTGTCCGTGCTGCGCACCTCGGTGCCGGGCAGCCCCGAGGTGCAGCGGATCGGCGACGGGCTCGCCGCCCGCGGCCTGCTGCGCCACCCGGGCGCGCTGAAGGCCGCCTGGCGGGCCCGGCGGCTGGTGGTGCTGGCGCTGGTCGTCACGCTGGTGCTGGGCGCGGTCTCCACCGCCCAGTGGCTGGACGCGCCCGACCGGGACTCCACCGCGCCGCCGTTCTTCCCGTTCGGCGTGCTGGCCCTGTTCACGCTGATCAGCCTGGTCGCCACCCGCCCCGCGAAGCGCCGGATCACCCCGGCCGGCCTGCGCCAGCTGCAGCTGGTCCGCGGCAGCACCCCGTGGCGGCCCCGGGAGGTGGAGCGGGCGCACGCCGAACTGGTCGGCGCGTTCGCCCTGGACGGCACCGCCGCGCTGAAGGGCTCCGACCAGCAGGCGCTGCGCGAGGCGCTCGGCGGCGGCACGGCGCCGGCCGGCCGGCTGGTGAAGAGCGGGCGGAGCGGGCGGAACTCCGACAGCGGCAGCTCGGACTTCGCGGCCGGGGCCGGGGCCGGGGTGTGGTGCGGGTCGTCCCCGTCCTCGTCCTGCGGCTCGTCCGGCGGCCACTCGGGCGGTTCCTCGCACCACTCCTGCGGGGGTTCCTCCTCGCACTCGTGCGGCGGTTCCTCGCACTCCTGCGGTTCGTCCAGCTCCTGCGGGTCGAGTTGCG
Organism: Kitasatospora sp. NRRL B-11411; assembly: GCF_000721345.1. Taxonomy (NCBI): domain Bacteria; kingdom Bacillati; phylum Actinomycetota; class Actinomycetes; order Kitasatosporales; family Streptomycetaceae; genus Kitasatospora; species Kitasatospora sp. NRRL B-11411. Next base: position 30,645 of record NZ_JOGH01000021.1, read on the forward strand.
GCGGGGGCGGCTGCGGCGGGTCCTGACCGTTCCTCGAGTCACAGTTCGGTATCGCGGCGCGGGTATCCGTTCCGCTTCCGGCGCGCACAGGACTAGAACAGCAAGCATGTGGGTGTTGCTGCTGATCCCGTCCTGCGCCGCCGCGGTGCTCTCCTGCCTCCGGCTGGTGCGGGTCGCCGCGATCGCGGACGCCTGCACCGGCCGGGTCCCGCACCCGCTCCACCGGGCCTCCGGCGTCGGCCTCTACGAGACCGCGTACCTGGCCGGCGGCCCGGCCCGGGTGGTCGACCTGGCGCTGGTCCGGATGGCCGCCCTCGGCCGCCTCCACCTCGCCCACACCGGCTGGACCACCGTCGTCGACCCGCAGGGGCGCGGCCGCCTGGAGCGCGCGCTGATCGGCGCGATCGGCCCGGACGGCCAGTGCCGCACCGCCCAGTTGAAGGCCGCGCTGGCCGCCCACCCGACCGTCCGCGACATCGGCGACCGGCTGGCGCAGGCGGGGCTGGCGACGCCGGCCGTGGTCCGCGACCACGCCCTGCGGGCGATCCGGCAGGTCCGCTGGGCGCTGGCCGGGGCGGCCTCGATGCTGCTGCTGACCGTCCTGCTCACCGCCCCCGACGGCACCGCCGCCCGCACCGCCGTCGCCTGGTACGCGCTCCCCCTGGTGCTCACCGGCGGCACCCTCCTGATGGCCCGGGTCGACGTGCACGCCTACACCGCGTGGGCCGCCCCGGCCGGCCAGACCCTGCTGCGGGCCCTGCCCTGCCGCCACACCGCCACCGACGACCTGCTCACCGCCGTCGCCATCTCCGGCCCCGCCGCCGTCCCGGACCCGCGCCTGCGCGCGGCCCTCGGCTCCTAGCGGGGAGCACGGGGCCGCGGGCTCGGCCGGGGGTCAGTACAGGCCGGAGAGGAGTTCGGCGACCGGCTTGCGGCGGCCGGTGAAGAAGGGGACCTCCTCGCGGACGTGCAGGCGGGCCCGGGAGGGGCGCAGGTCGCGCATCAGGTCGACGATCCGGTGCAGTTCGTCGGCCTCGAAGGCCAGCAGCCACTCGTAGTCGCCGAGGGCGAAGGAGGCCACGGTGTTGGCCCGCACGTCCGGGTAGCCGCGGGCCATCATGCCGTGCTCGGCGAGCATCGCCCGGCGCTCCTCGTCGGGGAGCAGGTACCACTCGTAGGAGCGGACGAAGGGGTAGACGCAGACGTACTCGCGGGGCCGCTCGTCGGCGAGGAACGCAGGGATGTGCGACTTGTTGAACTCGGCGGGGCGGTGCAGCGCCATGTTCGACCAGACCGGTTCCAGGTGGCGGCCGAGCCCGGTGCGGCGGAAGCGGTTGTACGCCTCCTGCAGGTCGTCGGAGTCCTCGGCGTGCCACCAGACCAGGATGTCGGCGTCGGCGCGCAGGGCGGAGACGTCGTAGGTGCCGCGGACGACGACGTCCTTGGCGGCGAGCTGCTCGAAGAGGGAGTCGACCTCGGCGGCGAGCGCGGTGCGGTCCTCGGGGAGGGCGTCCTTGAGCTTGAACACCGACCACATGGTGTAGCGGATGACCTGGTTGAGGTCGCGGGCCTTCTTCTTCACGGGCTGCTCAGTGCTTTCGGTCATGAGCCCATTGTCCCTTCTGTGCGGGTGGTGCCGGTGCCGGGGGTGAGGTGCTCGGCGGCGCGCCGGGCGCCGGCGATGACGGCGGGGATGCCGACGCCGTCGTACGCGGCGCCGCAGACGGCGATCGCGCCGAGCGCGTCGAGGTGGGCGCGGATCCGGGCGACCCGGTCGAGGTGGCCGACCGGGTACTGCGGGAGCCCGGCCCGCCAGCGGGTGACGGCGTGGTCGTACGGGGTGGCGCGCAGGCCGACGGCGGTGCGCAGGTCGGCGAGCGAGCGGGCGACCAGGTCGGCGTCGTCCAGGTCGAGGGCGGCGTCCTCGCGGTGGCGGCCGAGCGAGGTGCGCAGCAGGAAGGTGTCGGGGGCGGCGCGCTCCAGCCAGCCCCACTTGTTGCTGGAGAAGGTGGACGCCTTGATGCTGCGCCGGTCGACGGGCGGGACGAGGAAGCCGCTGCCGGTGAGCGGGCTGTCGGCGAGGTCGGCGCGCCGGAAGGCCAGGGTGACCAGGGCCATGGACGCGTACTCGACGGCGCGCAGTTCGGCGGCGGCGCCGGGGGCGTCGGCGGCGAGCAGTGCGGCGGCCTGCGGGGCGGGGACGGCCAGCACGACGGCGTCGGCGGCGAGTTCGCGTCCGGCGGTGGTGACCAGCCAGCCGTCGGGGGTGCGGCGCAGGGCGTCGACCCGGTGGCCGGTGCGCAGGTCGGCGCCGTGCGCGCGGTCGTGGGCGGCGACGGCTTCGGGGAGGGTGCCGAGTCCGCCGCGCAGGCCCTGGAAGACCGGCCCGGTGGCGGTGGCGCGGCGGCTGAGCTCGCGGATGGATGCGGTCAACTCGCCGCCCTGCTGGGCGAGTTGGAGCAGCTGCGGGACGGCGGCGCGGATCGAGATCTCGTCGGCGTGCCCGGCGTAGACGCCGCCGAGCAGCGGTTCGACCAGCCGGTCGACGACCTCGCGGCCGAGCCGGTCGGCGATGTAGCGGCCGATCGGGGCGTCCTCGCCGAGTTCGGCGGGCTGCTCGCGGCGGGCCCGTTCCAGGCCCGCGGGGGTGAGCACGCCGGAGGCTTCCAGCGCGTCCAGGTCTCCCGGCACGCCCATGAGCTGGCCGCCGGGCAGCGGGCGCAGGCCCTCCCGGGTCCAGATCGCGGCCTTGGCGGTGGTGGGCGGTTCGAGCTGCTCGCCGAGGCCGACCCGGCGGGCCAGTTCGACCGCTTCGGGGCGGCGGGCGAGCATCGACTCGGCGCCGAGGTCGACCCGGACACCGCCGACCTCGCCGCCGCGCAGCTTCCCGCCGAACCGCGCCGACGCCTCCAGCACCGTCACCCGCGCCGCCGCGTCCCCGAGGAACGCGGCCGCGGCCAGGCCCGCGATGCCGCCACCGACCACCACGACGTGAGGTTTCGCCATGCCGACCAGTCTCCCAGCCCTTATCCGGTTCGCCGGAATCGGCCCCGGGGCGCCCCGAGACCGGGGTGAGTCCGCAGCGTGATCGTTCCGGTACCGCCGGTGCGGGTCCGGTCCGGGGGCCGCCGCGTCACAGTGCCGTGGGGGCGGGCGGACGGCGCGCCCCGGAACACGGGGAGGGTACCGAATGGACCTGCGGGTACGCAGAGCGGGCGCGGCCGGGGCACTGGCCGCGGTCCTGCTGCTGGCCGGGTGCAGCGCGGACGGGGAGCGCTCGTCGGGCTCGGCGGCCGCGGCCGACGCGAAGGGCCCGGCCCGGACGCAGGGCGCGCCGGCGGCCGCCCCCGGCTCGGGCGGGGCCACCGCCGGGGCCGGCGCCGGGGGAACGACGGCGGCGGGGACGGCCCCGGCGACGGCGGGAACTGCGGCAGCGGCCGCGACGGACCGTCAGATCGCCTACCAGGCGAAGCTGACGCTGCGGGTCGACGCCGTCGACGACGCCCGCACCAAGGCCGTCGACCTGGTCGTCCGGGCCGGCGGGTACGTCGCCGCGGAGAACCTGCGCGGCGGGACGGGCGACACCGCGCAGTCCACGCTGACCCTCAAGGTCCCGTCCGCGGCCTACCAGGCCACCCTGGACGGGCTCGGCGGGCTCGGCACCCGGCTGGGCCTGAACAGCCAGGCCGACGACCTCACCCAGCAGATCGCCGACACCGACAGCCGGGTCAAGTCCATGCAGGCCAGCGTGGACCGGGTGCGGGCGCTGATGGCCGACGCGAAGAGCCTGTCCGAGGTGGTGTCGCTGGAGGGCGAGCTGACCCGCCGGGAGTCCGACCTGGAGTCCCTGCAGCACCAGCAGCAGCAGCTCACCGCCCGCACCTCGCTCTCCACCGTGACCCTGGAGCTGGTGACCCGTCAGCCCGTCCACGTCGAGCCGAAGGAGGAGGGGACCGGCTTCTGGGCCTCCGTCGGCCACGGCCTCTCGAACGGCTGGCACGCCCTGGTCACCCTGGTCCGCGTCCTGCTGGTGGCGCTGGCCGCCGTGGCGCCCTTCCTGGTCCTGCTGGCCCCGCTCGGCTGGCTGCTCCGCCGCCGCCTGCGGGCCCGCCGCACCGGCTCCCCCGCCGTCCCGCCCCGTCCGACGCACGCCCCGGGCACCGACGGGAAGGACGGCGCCGGCGACGGGGCGTGACCCGGGGCGGCGGCGCCGGTCAGGTGGCGGCGGCGTCCGGCCCGTCCCCGTCGGGGCGGGCCGGGGGCCCGGCGGGGGCCTCCCGGCCCGCCTCCTCCCGGCGGCGGCGCTCCCTCGCCTCGGCGGCCGCCCGCTGCTCCCGGCGCACCTCGCCGCGGCGCACTTCGTTCGGGACGAAGAGGCCGTGGGTTCAAATCCCGCCACCCCGACCCAGTTCAGAGGGCCAGTCAGAGTAATCTGACTGGCCCTCTGGCGTTCCTGCCAGCAGCAAAGTACAGCAGCCGCTCCGGCCCTCGATGATTCTCAGCGACCGCCAGCGGGAAGCTCTACTGCCATCGCTGTCTGGGAGGGAATCACATGCGCAAGGACCCGGATGCCATCCGCGACGAGGACGGCATTGTCTGGACCGAGGACATCGACCGGCTGGACTACGTCCGCGAGTCGATCAGTGTGACCTCCGCCCCCCGCCGACGCCCTGTCCCCTGGGACGGCCCTGGCCGCCGGATCGGGTACTCGGTACTCCGACCCGATGCCCCGGGTGACGAGGTCTCGACCGGCAGGTTCAGGAGGCGGGTCTTCTGGGTCAAAGAGCACGACCGCTCCGAGCGGCCAGGTGACACTTACAAGACCGAGATGCCCAGTGAAGGCGTGAATCCCCGAACCGTTGCCCCTGGAGTCTGGGGCGAAGTCACGGAGCGAGCCTGGGGAGGACCGCTACTGAGCGAGCAGGAATCGTCTGTGTCCCCAAAGGCCGCCAAGAAGGGCAGTGAAGCTTCCCTGTGGACCTGGACACCTGGAGACTGGGACGTGAGGTTCCAGAGGAAGTAGAACCAGGTGAGCAACAAGCAGGGCAAGCGGTACTCGGAGGAGTTCAAGCGGGACGCCGTCGCGCTGGCCCGGTCCTCCAGCAAGACGGTCACCGAGGTGGCCCGGGACCTGGGAGTGAGCGCGGAGGGGCTGCGGAGCTGGGGCAAGCAGGACAAGATCGACCGCGGCGAGGGCGGCCGGGTGAGCTGACCAGCGCCGAGCACGAGGAGTTGCGTCGCCTGCGCCGACAGAACCTCGAACAGCAGAAGACCATCGAGGTCCTGAAAAAAGCGACGGCCTTCTTCGCGCGGGAGAGCGACCGGTGAGCGAGATCTACCGGTTCATCTCGGCGGAGAAGGCCACCTACCCGGTCGCCCTGCTCTGCCGCATCCTCGGGGCTCCTCGCTCCTCCTTCTACGACTGGGCCGACGGCGAGGAAGCACGACGCACGCGCCGTCGGGCCGATGATGCACTCGCGCACGAGATCACGGTGGTCCACCTCGCCTCCAGGGGCGCCTACGGCGTCCCGCGCGTGCATGCCGAGCTGCGGCGGTTGGGGCACGAGGTGAACCGCAAGCGGATCGAGCGGCTGATGCGCGAACACGGCATCGCCGGGATCACCCGCCGCCGGCGCCGGTCGCTGACCCGCCCGGACAAGCAGGCCCGACCGGCGCCGGATCTGCTCGGCCGGGACTTCACCGCGGACCGGCCCAGCACCCGGCTGGTCGGCGACATCACGTACCTGCCGACCGAGAAAGGCCGGCTCTACCTGGCCTGCTGGCTGGACCTGGCCACCCGCGAGGTCGTCGGCTACGCGATGACCGACCACCACCGCGCCGACCTCGTCGTCGACGCCTTGCAGATGGCCCACGGACGCAGCCGCCTGGAACTGGACTGCATCGCGCACAGCGACCGCGGCAGCGAATACACCTCGGCCCAATTCCGCAGCGAGGCAACCAGGTTGGGCATAAGAACGAGCACCGGACGCACCGGCTCGTGTTATGACAACGCCTCAGAAAGTGTTGGGTAATCGGGTGATCACTCGTTCTTGAGGTCGTCGGCGAGGCGGCGGGCTGCTTCGGTCTCGATGGGGCCGCGCGGTTCGATCTCCTCGCCGGCGAGGCGGGCTCCTCGCCGGCGAGGCGGGCGGCCATGAGGCGGATCATCGCGACCTTGATCATCGCTTCGGCGTGCGCGCTCTTGCGCTCGTAGTCCCGTGCCAACCGTCTGCACCGTCCCAGCCAGGAGAATGTCCGCTCGACCACCCACCTGCGGGGCAGCACCTGGAAGCCTTTCACATCCGCGTTGCGCGGCACCGCCACGATCGCCAGACTCTCGTGCTCCGCCGCCCAGCCGACCAGGCCGGCATCGACCACATTGACGTAGCCGCCGTCGACCCAGACCAGCCCGACCTGCGGAAACACCTCCCTGATACCGGCCAGGACCAGCTTCGCGCCCGCCCGGTCCTGCACCGAAGCGGAGTGCACCACCGCCCGCAGCACGAGGCCGCAGGTGTCCACCAGCAGGTGCCGCTTGCGGCCCCGCACACGCTTGCCCGCGTCGTAGCCGATCGCCTGACCGCCCTGGTGGCTGTGGGCCGACTGCGAATCCAGCACCGCCGCCGAAGGCTGCGGATCCCGCCCGTCCGCCACCCGGACCCGCACGCGCAGCGTGTCGTGGACCCGGTCCCAGGTCCCGTCCACCGTCCAGGCACGGAACCACCGGTAGGCCACGTCCCACGGCGCCAGATCGTGCGGCACCAGCCTCCACGCACAACCACTGACCAGCACGTACAACCACTGACCAGCACGTACAACACCGTGTCCACGACCAGCCGGCGCGGGAACTTCAACGGACGCCCGGCCCGGCGCGGATCCCGCACCGGCAGCAACGGCTCGATCACCGCCCACTGAGCATCCGTCAACGACGAGTCGTACGAAGGCTTGCAAGCGCAGACACACATGGCGGTGATCTTCGCGGACTCTTCACCGCGAAGATCACCACTAGCCCATCACGGCGCGCAGTTGATCAATTACCCAACACTTTCTCAGCCGAGAGCTTCTGGGTGGTCCTCAAAGCCGAGATCGGCGCCCGCATCCGGCCCGACCGGGCGACCGCCCGCCGCGAGGTCTTCTCCTTCATCGAAACCTTCTACAACCGCCGGCGACTACGCAAGCACCCCAGCTGGGGCTACCTGACCCTGCCCGAGACCCGACAACGACACACCCTCGCCGCACAGGAACGAGTGTCCAAAATCACGGGGGAACTTCACACGACCGGCTCCTCCAGCTTGTCGAACAGATCGAGGCTGGCCTGACATCCAGGGTGGCACGGCACATGAGGCGGCGCCTGCCGCACCTGTTCGGCTACCTGGCACTCGCCCCTGCCCAGGATGCGGCATCCTTCACTTCCCGAGACCCGGACTTCGACGCCCTCGCCGCGACCGGACCGCACCTGCTGGGGCAACTCGTGTTTCGCGAGATGCGGATCATCAACCGCTACCCGCAGCTCTACCTCGCCTTCGAGCAGGCCAAAGCCCTTGAGGCGTGGGACTACTGGAACACTGCAGGTATCCCGACACCGTTCAACGGAACAATCCCGAAAGGCGAGATTGGCATCAACCCAGCCTACCCGCAGTCCAGCTACACGGTGTGGGTGGCGGAGACCTGTGAGCGAGGCCTGTTGCACCCGGTCGAGCAGCTCGACGTGGCCTTCGCCCTCCGCCTCGCCGACCTGTCCATGACCGCAATGCGGCGGGACAAGACAGGGAAAGCTGCAGGCCATCTCCTGTAGACCATGCGGGCGACGTCGACCAGCTTGACGCCTGGCAGGCCGATCGCTCCGTTGGCGGCACTGTGGCCGCCGAATTGATAGATCAGCCCGTGGCAGTCGCAGGGAATGCGGTCGAGGCGCCTAGCTTCGCGCGGCCCACAACTTCAATTCCGCCAGTAGCCTAGCAGGGCGGGATTCACCCAGTGGATCTCACAGCTCACTGAATGCGATCGGCTAAATGGTCGAGTCAGCCCTGATCAGCGCGGAAGGATTGCACGTGGAGCCCTCGCTTTGAACAAGCGATGACTCCACCTGCCGTACGCAGATCGTTAGAGCCCCAGCTGGCTCTTCAGGATGGCTGCCGCCAGCGACGCACCAATGGAGTTCGCCATATCCCACGCCCATTTTCCGGCTTTAGCGAGATGCTGCAGTGCTTTCTTCTCGTCACCACCATTCGCCGCCGCCATGGCCTGCGCCACCTCTGCGACAGCGACGTCGTGCTCAGCATCAGTTGCAGCTGAACGCATCGCTTGACGCAAGCGTGTCAGATCATCCGAAAGCTTCTCCAAGTCGACAGCGGAGCCGCCAGATTGATTCTTCTGGATAATCACGTTCTCGGCCTTCGCCTTCGGCCCAACGGCAGCAGCCTGTTCAAATTCATACTTATCACGCATGTATTCGTCTCCTCCGAATTTAATCGACGCCGCAGAGTTTTGCATGTAGAGTAGCACGCTTTGTGCGCCGCCTCCCTTAATGTCAGGCGGAAGTGACAAAAGTTCATCTCCCAACTTGCCCCCGAGGGTCGGGAGGCGAACTCTCCACATATCTACCGTTTCCAGCGCAGACGACTTCTCGACCAAACGCACCAAATCGCGATCCAGGCCAGTTAGGCTCGCTGGAAGTCGAGGAAAGTAGAATGCCGGATGCGGCTCTAGATCCTCGGGAATATCATCCCAAAATGTAAGCCAGGTTTTATCATTGCTAATATCAGAAGCAGTCAGTATGTGGCCAGTACACTCTTGGATAGCCTCGACGTAGATCTCCTCTCGGTCGCAGCAAATGCCCACCAGGGCGCGCAGCCACCAGTTTGCAGAGTTCTGCGGAAGGGAAACCCCAGAAATCGCAACTCTCGCTCGCTCGGGATTCCCACAGCAAAGCCATGAAAATGCACACTGCGCGGCAAGTGTGTGATATTTTTCATCTCCTTGCAGGTACAGCTCTGACTCTGCGACCTGGGCAGCTCTCTCGAATTCTCCAGCAGCCTGAAGACTAAGAACCCGACAAAGAGCAGAGTATGAGGGCTTTGCCGACATTCTCGAGACCAACTCTTGCATCTTCGAAATTGCGGCGGAATCCCTCCGGGCATGTGCGATAAAAATCGCCTGCTCGAAGAGCCTCCAGGAATACTGGCCATCCAGCAATACAAGTTTCCTATAACCTTCAGTGAGCAGTTCGATGGCCTCTGCACTTCGGTTGTGGATAGTGAGGGTGTAAGCAGTCAGCGAGTAAAGAGGGAGGCAGAACTTTAGCTCGACCTTCTCCAGGGATTCAGCGAGAATTCGGAGGGCATCTTGAGGTTTTCCCGAGTGCAACGCGATAATAGCAAGCTTGCGATACAGAACCCACCAATAGCTTGAATGCAACCCTATGAGCGCTTGACGCGCAGTAGATTCGGCGGCACGGAAACCCTCCAGCTTGGCCGAAAGCTGAACGCGCAGAAGCCATGCCCCGCTCTCGCACGTCGTCCTGGTCGCGTATGTGACCTGACGGAACGCCAGAACGTCATCATCGCGACGATTCCTCTTGAGGAGGAGCCTCGCCAAAAGATATCTGAGCCTGGGATAGCCAATTTCACTGCCAGCCAGGGCTGACGTGAGAATCGAGATCGTTTGCTGAGCAATATCCGGGTCATCTGGAATGCTTTTAATATCCTTATGGCTAGCAAGAATCTGAGCCCGATACGATGCAGCGATCTCCTCGAACTCCGACTCACGTCCAATCCTGAGAAGATGAAAGCGTGCCTCAACGAAGCTTGCACCGTGCTTGAGGAAAGATGCTTCCTCGCGGTCGGCACGAAAATGCCTTGTGAAATGCTCCGCCGCATGCGAGTGGGCAACCTTAAGGCGTCGAGGCTCTCCCATGATTTCTCTTTTGGCGATCTCGCGGACCACGGGGTTCAATGAGAACCAATTCCGCTCTCTCGAGACGAAGAATCGCTTCGAGAGAGCGGCTTGTGCCAACTTTGGTTCGTCGACGACCTTATCCAGTCTATCAATAGCATCTTGCTTGAATGGACTTCTATACACCGCGAGCATTTGAAGAAGCAGCTTGGAACTGATGTCCAGATGCCGCAGAGAGCGCGTCGCAAGTTGCTCCTCAAGTTGTCTAACCAGATCCGGGGAAGCAACTTGATCCCGAGCCTCCCAGGCATCCGACCCCAGTTCAATAAGGTTCTCCAAGGGTTCATCTGCCAGACAGGAAACCAGCACTTCTAGCGCCCTGGGGTTGCATCCCAGCCATTTCACGACGTCCCTTCGGCGATCTATAGGGATCTCGTCCCGCAATCCCCTCGTCGAGAGCAGGTGGTCTAGAATATTTATTCCTTCGGCTTCGTTTGGAGGGTAGACGGTGTGCAGAATCGCATCTTTTCTCCAATCTCCAGCCGGCAGAGAACGGTTTGTGACTAGAAGAAGTCTCCCTGGCCCTGGCGTCCGTTGAGATAGCTTTACGACCAGCTCGCGCAGAGCCTTCGGAGGCAATCCGGTGGCAGGTTCCAGCAGTACATCGATGTCATCCAGAACGATCAAGCATTCTTCGCGAAACAGGGCTAGAAGGCCAGCGAAAAGATCACCGTCCTCGCGACCTGAAAGCGTGGAATCCCCAATCTCCTCAAGCTCAGTTCCGATTCCAATAAGAAGGTCGTCCCAACCAAGCCCATCAGGCGTCGCAACAACCCGGATAGCCGGACCACTTGCTTGGTGGATGACCGCATTAGCAATACGGGTTTTTCCTACCCCGCCAAAGCCTTCCAGGATGCACACATGTGGGCCATCTCTCAACCAATCCGAGCAAAGCCAGTTCTGCAACTCATCTTGGGGAAGGCCTTGAGGCACCGGAAGACTCCCTCCGCACGCTGTTTCTGTTTCCTCGCACAGAGTAGACCCAACCTGTCGCGTCGTCACGAAACTTGCGCAAGTGCTACTGGGTCGATTATGCGCGTGCCGAGCCTGCACCGCACACTCCTACGCACGGAGCCCGCGTGCGTCCGTATTGCTTGTTGAACGACCTACCGGTCCGCCCGAGGCAGCCAAGTAGGACGCTCTCGTCTCATCAGTAGCTGCGGGGCCCCTGCCACAGCCCAGCGACGCAACAGATCAGGGAGCCCAGACAGAAGTGGTATCGGCGCGCGAGAGCACCAACCCGGCGCTCGCCAATCCGGGGTAGCGCTCCTGCCCTCACCGCGATCCACGGCCAGACTCGCTACGCGATCACGCGAATGACGCCTCTCGCACCCCGATCGACGGCTAGCTGTACAGCAACCGGGCTGGCCAGCAGTGACCATCAGCGCCCTTGGCACCACCCCTGAACTGCGCAGGTGACCTCAGCAACCACGCTGCCTGTAATTCGCGACGAACAGCACGAAGCTCGACAGCGGCATGACCAGGCCGGCGAGCGACCAGTCGTCGCCGAAGACGCCCATGACGAACATCCACACGAGCCCGGCCCAGCCGAGCAGCATCAGCAGACAGCTCATGACACCCCCTCCCCGTGATCCACCGTAGCCATCCGGGAGCGCCGCGTAAACGGCCGCGGCGGAGAACGGCCGATTGACGGTGCGTCAGAAAGCTTCCACCGCACGGCCCTTGGTGCAGCGCCAAGCCGCCAGGGCCGCGCAGGGGACGGTGACCAGGGTGCAGAGCAGGGCGGTGGCGGCGAGGGTCGTCCAGGGGAGGACGAGGGGGACGGGGGCGCCCGCGCGGTGGAGGGCGGTGCCCATGGTGGCGAGGGTGGTGAGGGTGGCGGCGGTGCCGAGGAGGGCGCCGACCAGCGTGACGAGGAGCGTCTCGGCGGCGACGAGCCGCAGGACGCGGGCGCGGGTGGTGCCGACCAGGCGGAGCCGGGCGAGTTCGCGGCGGCGGTCGGTGGTGGTGGTGAGGGCGGTGTGGGCGAGGGTGATCACGGTGTAGAGCAGGGCGAGTCCGAGGACGGCGGCGATCCGGCGGATCCGCCGGGGGTCGTCCGCGGGGTGGTGGGCGTCGAGCCAGGCGGCGCGGGTCTCGACGCGGGCGCCGTGGTCGCGGGCGAGCGCGGTGACCGCCGCTGCGGCGGCGTCGCGGACGTCGATCCGGTCGGTGCGGGCGCCGGGCGCGTTGCGCGGGGTGACGTACACGGGGTTGCCGCCCGTTCCCTCGCGCAGCACGGCGGCGACCCGCAGCTCCCGCCGGGCGCCGTCGGCGAGCACCACCCGGACGCGGTCGCCGACCTGCGGGTCCCCCCACTCCTCGGCGAGCACCACGCTGTCGTCGTCGAGCGTCGCGGGGTCGCCCGCGACGACGGGCAGCCGGGTGGTGGCGGCCAGCGCGGCGGGGTCGGCGACGGCCCGGCCCTCGGCGCGGACGGCCGTGCCGTCGGCCTCGACGACGGCGAGCGGCGTCGCGGCGCTCGGCGAGACGACGGCCCCGGGCAGCGCCCGCAGCGCGGCCGTGAGCGCGTCGGCGCCGCCGCTACCTGCGTCGCCGGGGGCCAGCAGGAAGTCGGCGGTGGTCCGGGTGCGGGCTTCGGCGGCGCGGGCGGCGGCGACGGTGGTCGGGGCGCCGACCAGGGTGCCCGCGAGGGCGACGGCGAGCAGGACGGGGGCGGCGGTGGCGCCGGTGCGGCGCAGGCCGCCGAGCGCGGCGGCCCGGACCAGCCGGGGCGGCCGGGCGGCGGGGAGGGTGAGCAGGCGCAGCAGCGGGCGGGCCAGGACGGGGGCGAGCAGGGCGGTGGCGGCGATCAGCAGCATCGGCTGGAGGGTGTAGGTCTTGCGGTGCAGCAGCTCGGCCGGGTCCCCGGCGAGGGCGGCGGCCACCACGGCGGCGTACGTGCCGAGCAGGGCGAGGCCGCCGAGCAGGCGGCCCGCGGTCATCACCCTCAGGTCGACGTCGGCCTCGTGGAGCGCTTCGAGCGGGCGGACCCGGCCGGCCCGCCGGGCGGCGACGGCGGTGCCCGCGAGGGCGACCAGCGGGCCGGTGCAGAACGCGGTGACCAGCGGCCAGCCGGGGGTGCCGGTGCGGAAGCCCGCGGGGGCGAGGCCGGCGGCGGTCAGCGCGCGGGCCAGCAGCGGGGCGGCGGCGCGGCCGAGCGCGCTGCCGGTGGCGGCGGCGAGCAGGCCGAGCAGCAGGGCCTCCAGCAGGACGGTGCGGGTGAGTTGGCCGCGGGTGGCGCCGGCCAGCCGCAGCAGTCCGAACTCGCGGCGGCGCCGGGCGACCGCGTAGGAGGAGGTCGAGGCGACCACGAACCCGGCGGTGAAGAGGCTGACGCCGCCGGTGGTGCCGAGCTGGGCGATCAGCGCGGTGCGGTCCTCGCCGGGCGGCAGGGCGGTGCTCGCGGCGAGGCCGAGCAGGGTGGCGGCGATCAGCGCGACGCCGAGGGCGAGCGCGGTGAACGCCCCGAGCAGGGCGGTCCGTCCGGCGTGCAGGGAGCGCACGGCGATCCTGGTCAGTGCGGTCGTCATGAGCTCCAGCCAAGCGCCGGCGGGCCGTTCGCACAGTGACGCCCGCTCCACCGCGAAGAGTGGAGCCAGCTCTACCGACACCGCCCGGGGCGGCGGCCTAGGGTCGGTCCCGGTGAAAGGAGGTGTCCGGTGTCCGACTGCTGGCAGGCGCTGCGCAAGCCCGGTTTCCTGCGGACGGCCTGGCCGTGGCGCTCGGCGGCGTACCTGCTGGCGTGCGCGTCGGCGGGGGCGGCGCTGTGCGTGGTGCTGCTGCTGTGGGTGGCGGTCGGCGGGGCGCTGTCGGTGCTGCTGGTGGGGGTGCCGCTGCTGGCGGCGCTGCCGCTGGCGGGGCTGGCCTTCGGGGCGTGGGAGCGGCGGCTGGCCCGCTGGATGGGCGGGGCGCCGGTGCCCGATCCGCACCGGGTGCCGGACGGCCCGGGCCCGCGGGCCTGGCTGCGCACCCGGTACGCCGAGGGGGCGACGTGGCGGGAGGCCGGCGGCGCGGTGCTGTCGGCGTTCCTGCTCTGGCCGTTGGAGCTGCTGGTGGTGGCGGGCGCGCTGCTGGTCCCGGCCTGGCTGGTGACGGCGCCGCTCCAACTGGCCCTGGACGGCGAGCAGGTGAACGTGCTGAAGGTCTGGCAGCTGCACGCGCCGGGCCCGGCCTGGGCGGTGGCGGCGGCGGGCGCGGCGCTGCTGGCCCTGGCGGGTTACCCGCTGACGGTCGCGGCGGGTGCCCGGGCGGCGCTGGCCCGGGCGCTGGCGGGCAGCCAGGAGCGGGTCGGCGAGCTGGTCCGCTCCCGGGCCCGCCTGGTGGACGCGTTCGAGGCCGAACGCCGCCGAATAGAACGGGACTTGCACGACGGCGCGCAGCAGCGGCTGGTCGCCCTGTCGATGTCGCTGGGCCTGGCCCGGTTGGACGCGCCGCCGGGCGGTCCGCTCTCCCACCGCCTGGCCGCGGCGCACGCCGAGGCCGACGCGGCGCTGGCCGAGCTGCGCGAACTGGTGCACGGCATCCACCCCCGGGTCCTCGCCGACCGCGGCCTGCCGGACGCCTGCGCGGACTTGGCGGACCGCTCGGCGACGCCGGTCGCGGTGGACGTCTCGCTGCCGGGCCGGCTGCCCGCGGCCGTCGAGTCCGCGGGCTACTTCGCGGTCGCCGAGGCGCTGGCGAACGCGGCCAAGCACGCCGGGGCGTCCGCGGTCCGGGTGCACGGCCGCTGGTCGGCCGGCCGCCTGCGGCTCGACGTCTCGGACGACGGCACCGGCGGCGCCGACCCCGCCCGCGGCACCGGGCTGACGGGCCTGGCCGACCGGATCGCGGTGGCCGGCGGCAGACTGTCCGTCAGCAGCCCGCCGGGCGGCCCGACCCTGCTGCGTGTGGAGATCCCGTGCACCCCGACGACCGACCCGACGACCGACCCCCGCTCCGCCTCGTCCTCGCCGAGGACTCCGTCCTCCTCCGCGAGGGCCTGATCGGCCTGCTGGAGCGCTTCGGCCACACCGTCGCGGCCGCCGTCGGCGACGCCGAGGCCCTGCTCGCCGCCGTCGCCGAGCACCGCCCCGACCTGGTCCTGACCGATGTCCGGATGCCCCCCGGCCTCGCCGACGAGGGCCTGCGCGCCGCCCTGCGGCTGCGCGCCGAACGGCCGGGCCTGCCGGTGCTGGTCCTCAGCCAGTACGTCCAGCGCTCGTACGCCGCCGACCTGCTGGCCGGCGGCGCGGGCGTCGGCTACCTGCTCAAGGACCGGATCGGCCACGTCGAGGAGTTCCTGGCCGCGGTCGGCACCGTCGCCGCGGGCGGCACGGTGGTCGACCCCGAGGTGGTCCGCCGCCTGCTGGCCCGCCGCCGCGACCCGCTGGAGCGCCTGACCCCCCGCGAGCGCGAGGTCCTCGAACTGATGGCCCGCGGCTGCTCGAACGCGGAGATCTGCCGCCGCCTGACGGTCTCGGAAGCGGCGACCTCCAAGCACATCGGCAACATCCTGCTCAAGCTCGACCTCCCCCCGGCCGAGGACACCCACCGCCGCGTCCTGGCCGTCCTCGCCCACCTCGGCGCGGACGAGTAGAGCAGTACGAACGGCGGGATGCACCACCAGGGGCCCGGGGAACGGCGGGGCCGTGCTGCTGCGTGCAGTAAACGGAACCGGAAGCCGATGCGCGCTACGGCAGTGCACCGTCAGCAGACCCGGGCTCGCCGTTCCCCGAGCCCCTTGCGGGGCTCTCTGTCGAGGCTCCCCCTACCTCGCGCTCGCCTCGTGGACGAAGGCGACCAGCCGGGTCAGGGCGTCCGGGTCCATGGTGGGCATGACGCCGTGGCCGAGGTTGAAGATGTGGTGGCTGCCGCCGAGGGCCTGGGCGGCGTGCAGGACCTCGCGGGCCTTGGTCTCGACGACGTGGGTGGGCGCGTAGAGGACGGCGGGGTCGAGGTTGCCCTGCAGGCCCTTGCCGGGGCCGACCCGGTTGGCGGCCTCGTCGAGCGGGACGCGCCAGTCGACGCCGACGATGTCCGCGCCGGCCTGGCCCATCAGGCCGAGGAGTTCGCCGGTGTTGACGCCGAAGTGGATCCGCGGGACGCCGTACGGCTCGACCTCGTCGAAGACCTTCGCGCTGGCGGGCATCACCGAGCGGCGGTACTCGTCGGGGGCGAGCGCGCCCGCCCAGGAGTCGAAGAGCTGGACCGCCGAGGCCCCCGCCTCGATCTGGATCTTCAGGAAGGCGGAGGTGATCTGCGCGAGCCGGTCGACGAGTTCGGCCCACAGCTCGGGGGCGCCGTACATCATCGCCTTGGTGTTCTCGTACGACTTCGAGGGGCCGCCCTCGATCAGGTAGCTGGCCAGCGTGAACGGCGCGCCGGCGAAGCCGATCAGCGGGGTGGCGCCGAGTTCGGCGACCAGCAGGCCGACCGCCTCGGTGATGTAGGGCATGTCGTCGGGTTCGAGCGGGCGCAGCCGCTGGAGGTCGGCCGCGGTGCGGATCGGGTCGGCGATGACCGGGCCGATGCCGCTCTTGATCTCGACGTCGATGCCGACGGCCTTGAGCGGGACGACGATGTCGGAGAAGAAAATGGCCGCGTCCACCTTGTGCCGGCGCACCGGCTGCAGGGTGATCTCCTTGACCAGCTCGGGCTGCGTGCAGGCGTCGAGCATCGGGACGCCCTCGCGGACCTTCAGGTACTCGGGCAGCGAGCGGCCGGCCTGCCGCATGAACCAGACGGGGGTGTGCGGCACCGGCTCGTTGCGGGCGGCGCGCAGGAAGACGGAGTCGTACGCGGCGCCGCGGGGCCGCTGACCGGACTGGGCTGCGGGGGTCTCACTCACGGGTCACATCCTCGCACGCGGCCGGCGGGCCCCCGGCCGCGCGGGCGGCCCGGCCAGGCAAAACGGACACCTCGGACGGTGCCCGCCGGGGCGGCGCCCGCGGCCCGCTCGATTTCCGGGTTTTCGGCACGCCGGAGGCACGAAAGTGCTCGGATTGCGGGTCCGCGCCGCCTAGGCTTCCGGTCATGGCAGCGGTCGGCGGGCAATCCGCGCAGGGTGGAGGAACGGGCAGGGAGTCGGCGCCGATCGAGTTCCGCGACGCGGTCGAGGCGCTGACCGGGGCGCGGCTGCGCCCCGAGGTACGGCTGTCCCCGCAGCCCGCCCCCCGCCGGCTGGCCCCGTACTCCTTCGCGCTCTCCGCCTCGGTCGAGGTGGACGGCGAGGAGCTGGCGGACGGCACCCTGGTGCTGCTGCACGACCCGTCGGCGCCGGAGGCGTGGAACGGGGACTTCCGGGTGGTGACCATGACCCGGGCCGAGCTGGAGCCGGAGATGGCGGGCGACCCGGTGCTGTCCGAGGTCGGCTGGAGCTGGCTGCTGGACGCGCTGCAGGCGCACGCCGCCGGGTACGCCGAGCCGTCCGGCACGGTGACCAGGTGCCACTCGCAGTACTTCGGCGCGCTGGCCGAGCGCGGCTCGTCCACCGAGATCGAGCTGCGGGCGTCCTGGACGCCGGCCGACCGCCGGTTCGAACGGCACCTGGCCGCCTGGGCCGACCTGCTGTGCGGGTGCGCGGGGCTGCCGCCGTCCGCGCCGGCCCAGCTGCCGGCCGACGGGCCGGGCGTGCTGGGCGGGGTGGTGCCGATGCCGGCCCGCCGCCGGCCGCGCAATTCGCACTGACCTCCCGTCAGCCTCCCCGGGCGTTCCCGGGGCGGGTCCGCGGACACCGGGTCCGCAGATGCAGACACCGGGTCCGCAGACACCTCAGGGGGACAACCCCGCGCTCCGGGCCCGGTGCCACCCGCAGGGCTGACGGAGTGTGACTTCGCGCGCGCTCCTGGTCAATTACCTGCACGTTTGCGATCGCCGTGGCGTCGTTCCCGATCGAATGCGTGCGATTTCCAGGCATGTCGTACCGGTCATCTGCACGATTTGTCCGTATTGTTACTCACCAGATCGTGATCACCCGCTAAAGCCGGGCACGGTTGATGCCGAAGGTGTCAGTGACCCTTTCCAGACGCGGAACGCTCCGACCGCCCCCTCGGGGTTCGTCCGCCACTCCCCCCGGAGGCCTCAGGTGTCGGTCCTTCTCGAGCACCCCGCAAACGTGGTCGCCTACCGTCCGACGAAGCCCACCGCCATGGTGGTCATCGCAGATCCCCGGGTCCGGAACACGGTGACCCGGCACCTATGGGCGCTCGGTGTCCGCGACGTCATCGAGGTCTCCTCGATCGCCGAGGCCCGGCCCCGGGTCTCCACCCCGCGCGACATCTGCATCGCCGACGTGCACCTGCCCGACGGCTCCGGCCTGACCGTGCTGGCCGAGACCCGCGCCGCGGGCTGGCCCAACGGCCTGGCGCTGTCCGCCGCCGACGACATCGGCGCGGTCCGCTCGGCGCTGGCCGGCGGCGTCAAGGGCTACGTGGTGACCGGCACCCGGACCAACATGCCGATGCCCGGCCGCCCCGGCCTGCCGATCGGCGCCGGCCTGGCCGGCCGGATGCGCCGCCCCGGCATCCCCGGCCACCACCACCCCGGTGCGCCCGGCCACCACGGCGCCCCCGGCCAGCCCGGTGCCGCCCCCGGCGCCCCGGGTGCGCCCGGCGCCCAGCCGTCCGCCTACCGCGAGCTGTCCGGCCGCGAGGTGGAGGTGCTGCGGCTGGTCGCCGAGGGCCAGTCGAACAAGGCGATCGGCGTGGCGATGGGCCTCTCGGCGTTGACGGTGAAGAGCCACCTGGCCCGCATCGCCCGCAAGCTGGGCACCGGCGACCGGGCCGGCATGGTGGCGGTGGCGCTGCGCACCGGCATCATTCACTGACCCGCATCGTCCCTGGTGGCGGCCCGGAGGAACGTTTCCTCCGGGCCGCCGTCGTGCGCTCCGCCCCCGCCCCGCGCCCCGGCTCCCGCCCCAGCCTGACGGACCGTCAGCGGCCTATCGGCGGTCCGTCTGCGGCCCGCCGAGGGCCCGCCGGCCGCCCCGCGGCGCCCCGCCGCGCCGGGAGCGGGACGGCCCGCCGCCCCCGGTTGGCATATGTCCGAACGCGGTCCGACCAGTCAGACAACACTCCCGGCGGCGACACACGACGTACCCTTGGGGGGTGACCGACGCCGTAGCCTCCATCCCCGAAGAGACCGCCCCGGTACCGCTCCTCGAGCCCAGGGACGGACTCCCACCGGTGGTGGCGGACGAAGCGGCCCTCGCCGTCGTCGTCGAGGGCTTCCGCGGCGGCACCGGGCCGGTCGCCGTCGACGCCGAGCGGGCCTCCGGCTACCGCTACGGCCAGCGCGCCTACCTGATCCAGCTGCGCCGCCAGGGCGCGGGCACCGCGCTGATCGACCCGATCGCCTGCCCCGACCTGACCGGCCTGAACGCCGCGCTCGCCGACGCCGAGTGGGTCGTGCACGCCGCCACCCAGGACCTGCCCTGCCTGTTCGAGGTGGGCATGCACCCCGGCGTGCTGTTCGACACCGAGCTGGCCGGCCGGCTCGCCGGGTTCCCCCGGGTCGGCCTCGGCCCGATGACCGAGAACGTGCTGGGCCTGTCGCTGGCCAAGGAGCACTCCGCGGTCGACTGGTCCACCCGCCCGCTGCCCGAGCCCTGGCTGCGCTACGCCGCGCTGGACGTCGAGGTGCTGGTCGACCTGCGGGACGCGCTGGAGGCCGAGCTCGACCGGCAGGGCAAACTCGACTGGGCGCACCAGGAGTTCGCCGCGCTGGCCGCCGCTCCCCCGCCCTCCCCCCGGGTCGACCCGTGGCGGCGCACCTCCCAGCTGCACAAGGTCCGCCGCCGCCGGCAGCTGGCCGCGGTCCGCGAGCTGTGGCTCGCCCGGGACCGGATCGCCCGCGAGCGGGACGTCTCCCCCGGCCGGGTGCTGGCCGACGCCGCCATCGTGAACGCCGCGCTCGCCATGCCCGCCAACGCGCCCGCGCTGATCGCCGTGCAGGGCTTCGGCCCCCGGGTGAACCGCCGCCAGCTCGAACAGTGGCTGGCCGCGATCGAGCGCGCCCGCGAACTGCCCGAGTCCGCGCTGCCGCCGGCCACCGCCCCGCACGACGGGCCGCCACCGCCGCGCGCCTGGGCCGAGAAGGACCCGGTCGCCGCGGCCCGGCTCAGCGGCGCCCGGGCCGCCGTCACCGCGCTCGCCGAGCAGCACCACCTGCCCGCGGAGAACCTGATCACCCCCGACCTGGTCCGCCGGGTCTCCTGGGAGCCCCCGGCCCACCCGGACGCCGACGCGGTCGCCGAGGCCCTGCGCGCCATGGGGGCCCGGGCCTGGCAGACCGAGCTGGTCGCCCCCGTCATGGCGGCGGCGTTCCGGACGGCGGCGGAGGGCTAGGACGGGCGGGGGACGGGCCTGGGAGGGGCAGGGAACGGGCCTGGGCCGGGCCGGGGCTGGGCGGGGCGGCGTGACCGCCCTCACGGTCCTTGCCCGGCGTTGTTACTCGCGGGTAGATTGGTGAGCGCAGCAGCGCCGCTCCGGTGTGCGCTCATCGTCATGTCCCCCTGGGAGGAGAGCCCCCGTGCCTCGTACCGCGAGGGACGTCGTCTTCGTCGACGGCGTCCGCACCCCGTTCGGCAAGGCCGGCCCGAAGGGCATCTACCACGAGACCCGCGCCGACGACCTGGTCGTCAAGTGCATCCGTGAACTGGTGCGCCGCAACCCGAGCCTGCCCGTCGAGCGGATCGACGAGGTCGCCGTCGCCGCGACCACCCAGATCGGTGACCAGGGGCTGACCATCGGCCGCACCGCCGCGCTGCTCTCCGGCCTGCCGAAGTCGGTGCCGGGCTACGCGATCGACCGGATGTGCGCCGGTGCGATGACCGCCGTCACCACCACCGCGGGCGGCATCGCCTTCGGCGCGTACGACGTCGTGGTGGCCGGCGGCGTCGAGCACATGGGGCGGCACCCGATGGGCGAGGGCGTGGACCCGAACCCGCGGTTCGTCTCGGAGAAGCTGGTCGACGAGTCCGCCCTGTTCATGGGCATGACGGCGGAGAACCTGCACGACCGCTTCCCGCACATCACCAAGGAGCGCTGCGACGCGTTCGCGGTCCGCTCGCAGGAGAAGGCCGCCAAGGCGTACGCCAACGGCGACATCCAGCCGGACCTGGTGCCGATCGCGATCCGCAACACCAACCCCGAGGTCGGCGAGACCGGTTGGGGCCTGGCCACGGTGGACGAGCCGATGCGCCCGGGCACCACGATGGAGTCGCTGGCGGGCCTGAAGACCCCGTTCCGCCCGCACGGCAACGTGACCGCGGGCAACGCGGCCGGCCTGAACGACGGCGCCACCGCCTCGCTGCTGGCCGCCGAGGACGTGGCCCGCGAGCTGGGCCTGCCGGTCAAGATGCGCCTGGTCAGCTACGCGTTCGCGGGCGTCGAGCCCGAGGTGATGGGCATCGGCCCCGTCCCGGCGACCGAGAAGGCGCTGGCCAAGGCCGGCCTGACCATCGAGGACATCGGCGCGTTCGAGGTCAACGAGGCCTTCGCCGTGCAGGTGCTGGCCTTCCTGGACCACTACGGCATCGCGGACGACGACGAGCGGGTCAACCCGTACGGCGGCGCGATCGCGTTCGGCCACCCGCTGGCCTCCTCGGGCGTGCGCCTGATGACCCAGCTGGCCCGCCGCTTCGAGCAGCGTCCGGACGTCCGCTACGGCATCACCACCATGTGCATCGGCTTCGGCATGGGCGGCACCGTCATCTGGGAGAACCCCCACTTCGAGGGTGGTAAGTGACCATGAGCACCACTGAACTGCTGCAGCGCGCCGCCGAGCTGTTCCCCGGCGAGGTCGTCACCACCGCGCACGTGCGCCACCTGGACCTGCCGCTGCGGGCCGGCAAGCTGGCCCTGATCACCCTGGACAACGGCTTCGACCACACCAAGCCGACCACCTTCGGCCCGGGCTCGCTGGCCAAGCTGTCCGAGGCGCTGGACCAGGTCGAGGCGGAGGCCGCCGCGGGCAAGGTGGTCGCGGTCGCCGTCACCGGCAAGCCGTTCATCTTCGCGGTCGGCGCCGACCTCAAGGGCGTCGAGCTGCTCAAGGAGCACGCGGACGCGCTGGCCATCGGCAAGGGCGGCCACGACGTCTTCAAGCGGATCGCCGCGCTGCCCGTCCCGTCCTTCGCGTTCTACAACGGCGCGGCGATGGGCGGCGGCGTCGAGGTCGGCCTGCACTGCACCTACCGCACCGTCAGCGCGGGCGTCCCGGCGTTCTCGCTGCCCGAGGTCTTCCTCGGCCTGGTGCCCGGCTGGGGCGGCTGCACCCTGCTGCCGAACCTGATCGGCCCCGCCAAGGCGGTCAAGGTCATCATCGAGAACTCGATGGCCCAGAACAAGCAGCTCAAGGGCAAGGACGTCTTCGAGCTCGGCATCGCGGACGCGATCTTCGAGCCGGCCGACTTCCTGGAGCAGTCGCTGCTGTGGGCCGCCAAGGTGCTCACCGGCGACGTGGTCGTCGAGCGCGAGGAGTTCGACCGCGGCAAGGCGTGGGACGACGCCGTGCTGTGGGGCCGCTGGGTCGCCGACGCCAAGGTGCACGGCGCCGCCCCGGCCGCCTACAAGGCGCTGGACATCATCCAGCAGGTCAAGGACGGCGACCTGCAGGCCGGCTTCGACGCCGAGGACGCGGCGCTCGCCGACCTGATCATGAGCGGCGAGCTGCGCTCCGGGATCTACGCCTTCAACCTGGTGCAGCGCCGCGCCAAGCGGCCGTTCGGCGCGCCGGACAAGTCGCTGGCCCGCCCGGTCTCCAAGGTCGGCGTGGTCGGCGCCGGCCTGATGGCCTCCCAGCTGGCGCTGCTGTTCGCCCGCCGGCTGGAGGTGCCGGTGGTGCTCACCGACATCGACCAGGCCCGGATCGACAAGGGCGTGGGCTACGTCCACGGCGAGATCGACAAGCTGCTCGACAAGGGCCGGATCGGCAAGGACAAGGCCAACAAGCTCAAGGGCCTGGTCTCCGGGCACCTCGACAAGGCCGTCGCGTTCGGCGACGCGGACTTCGTGATCGAGGCCGTGTTCGAGGAGATGGGCGTCAAGCAGAAGGTGTTCGCGGAGCTGGAGGCGGTGGTCTCGCCGACCGCCGTGCTGGCCACCAACACCTCCTCGCTGTCGGTCACCGAGATGGCCTCCAAGCTCCAGCACCCGGAGCGCGTGGTCGGCTTCCACTTCTTCAACCCGGTCGCCATCCTCCCGCTGCTGGAGATCGTCCGGGCCGAGCAGACCGACGACGCCTCGCTGGCCACCGCGTTCGGGGTCGCCAAGAAGCTGAAGAAGACCGCGGTGCTCACCAAGGACGCCCCGGCGTTCGTGGTCAACCGCATCCTGACCCGCTTCATGGGCGAGATCCAGAACATCATCGACGAGGGCACCCCGTTCGAGACCGTCGAGGCCGCGGTGAAGCCGCTCGGCCTGCCGATGTCCCCGATCGCCCTGCTCGAACTGGTCGGCCCGGCCATCGCCCTGCACGTCTCCGAGACCCTGCACGGCGCGTTCCCGGAGCGGTTCTCCGTCTCCGCGAACCTCGGCAAGGTCGTCGAGGCCGGCAAGCGCGGCTTCTACATCTGGCAGGACGGCGCGCAGGTCCTCGACCCCGAGGTGCTGGCGCTGCTCTCCTTCGGCGACAGCGTCCTCACCGAGGAGCAGGTGCGCGCCCGCGCGCTGGAGGCCGTCGCCCAGGAGATCGGCCTGATGCTGGACGAGGGCGTGGTCGGCGAGGCGCAGGACATCGACCTCTGCATGATCACCGGGGCCGGCTGGCCCTTCCACCTCGGCGGCATCACCCCGTACCTCGACCGCGAGGGCGTCTCCGAGCGCGTCAACGGCAAGAAGTTCCTGGCCCCCGGCCTGGCTTCGGTCCCCGCCTGACGCAGCGGCGCACGGCCGCCGGGCGGCGCCCCCTCCCACCGGGGAGCGGGGCGCCGCCCGGCGGCTTTTCTGTATGCTGCCGGTCCTTTCGGATGCAAGGGGGCGTGGGGCGCGTGCTGGTGCTGGTGCACGGTGGGCTGTGGGACGAGGCGATGGACGCGGCGGCGTTCTGGGAGAGGCCCGGGGTGGTCGACGGCCTGCGCGCGGCCGGGGCCGCCGTGCTGGCGCCCGACCGGGCGATGCGGGCCGGGAGCTGGGCGGCCGAGGCGGAGCACCTCGCGGCGGCGCTGCCGGACGGGCCGCCGGTCGTCCTGGTCGGCGGCTCCAACGGCTGCTCGGCGACCCTCCGGCTGGCCCTGGCCGCGCCGGACCGGGTCCGGGCCCTGGTGCTGGCCTGGCCCGCCACGGCGGGCGACGAGCGGCTGGACGGGCGGATCCGGGCGGCCGCGCCGGAGGCGGCCGGGCTGCTGGCGGGCGGGACGCTGCGCGGCGTCACCGACGCCGAACTCGCCGGGCTGCGGCTGCCGGTGGCGGTCCTCCCCGCCGCCCCGGAGAACCCCGTCCACCGGCGCCGCACGGCGGACGCGCTGCTGGGGCTGGTCCCCGGCGCGGTGGAGCTGCCGGGGTGCCCGGAGCCGCCGCACCCGGCCTTCCGGCCGGAGCCGCTGGTCGCCGCGCTCGTCGGCTTCGCCGGGTAGTCCGCGGTCCGGCGGCGCGCTCCGGGCGGCGGGGCCCTCGTGGCGGGGGCGCCGGCGGCGGGAACACCGGCCGCGGGGTCGCCGGCGGCGGGAACGCCGGCCGCGGGGTCGCTACTTCTTCTTGAGGCGGTAGATCACCGTGTCGCCCGTGACGCCGACGACCTCGTAGTAGGTGTTGAGCAGGCTGGCGATGCGCGGGACCTTGTCCGGCTGGTAGGGGGCGGTGCCGGAGTCGTCGACGAAGACCTCGGGGAGGCCGTTGGTGGAGATCTCGTTGTCGAAGGTCTGCCAGGCGTCGGAGACGGAGTACTGCTCGCCGACCTTCTCGGCGCCCTTGCCGCCGCTGAAGTTGGTGAGGAAGCCCGCGGTGAGGTAGCGGCTGGCGGGGCGGCGGTCGGCGAGCCAGTAGAGCTCGGGGTGCATGCCCCAGACCAGGACGGTGTCCTTGGGGGTGGTCTGGGCGGCGACGGCGGTGGCGACCTCGGTGGTCTGGGTGAGGCGCTGGCCGGGCCAGAAGACCGCGAGGGCGCAGAAGACGCTGCTGGCGAGGGCGGAGTAGGCGACCACGGGGCGCCAGGGCACGGCGGAGGTGGCGACCGCGCCGACGCCGAGCAGGACCAGCGGGGGCATCAGCTGGAGGTAGTAGTGGCCGAAGAAGTGGAAGCCGACCGAGACGGCGACCGCGGAGGAGAGCAGCCAGACCCAGAGGTCGGCGGTGGAGCCGCGCTCGGGGCCGCGGGCGGGGACGGGTCGGCGGCGGCGGCGCAGCCACAGGCGGTGGGCGTAGGGCAGCAGGAAGGCGAGCCCGGCGCTCAGCAGGATCGCCGAGTTGCCGAGGGCGCGGCCGAGCATCTGCGGCCAGTTGGAGCCGAGCACGGCGTAGTCGCCGGAGCCGGTGACGACCCAGAACAGGAAGCCCTTGGGCTTGGTGAGGATGGCGGCGACCAGCGCTATCGGCAGGGCGAAGCCGAAGCCGATCTTGGCGAGGGCGGGCGGCCAGGGGACGCCGCGGCGGCGGGTGTCCTGGAGCAGCATCCAGAGCACCGGGAGCATGACGGCGCCGCCGGTCTGCTTGGTGAGCGAGCAGAGGGCGACGGCGATGCCGGCGGCCAGCCAGCGGCGGCGCTCCGCGTAGCGGAAGGCCAGCACCATGGCGGGCAGCATGAAGACTTCGAAGGTGGCGGCCTGGGTGTCCTCCGGGGAGAGCCCGATGGACACCAGCAGGTAGAAGACGCCGGCGTAGCGGCCGGCCCGGTCGCCCCAGCGGCCGCGGGCGGTGGAGGCGAGCAGGACGGCGGTGGCCAGGTGGGCGCCGATCGCCAGGATGCGCAGCGGCCAGAGCGAGACGGAGCCGAAGAGCGCGAAGCAGGCCTCGTACAGCCAGGGCAGCAGCGGGGGCTTGCGGTCGACGACGGTGTCGTAGAGGACGCCGCCGTCGGCGAGCATCCGGGCCTGGGTGGCCAGGTAGCCCTCGTCGGGGCTCCACACCGGGCGGAGGAAGGAGGGCAGGTGGGTGGCGGTGGCCAGGACCGCGAGCAGCGGGACCAGTCTGGTCCAGTACCCGGCCCGGACGTGCCCGTGGAGGCGGTCGGCGAGGGCGCGGGGGCGGCTCGTGGCGGTGTTGGGCACGGGTGACAACCTACCGGGCGCGAACGGGCGGAGGGGTGCCGGCCCAGGAATGAGTGTGACGGTCCGACAATAGCCGCACCGCCGGGAGCCGTCGGTGCGGCTCCCGGGCGGTGCGTCCACGGAGGTTCCGGAGGGTCAGCTCCGGGCGAAGGAACGGGCGCTGACCAGTGCTTCGATCTTCGCGGCGACGGCCGGGCCGGTGAGCCCGATCTCCGCCATGATCTCGGCCCGCGAGGCGTGGTCGAGGAACTCCTGCGGGATGCCGAAGTCCCGCAGCGGAACGTCCACGTCGGCGTCGCGCAGCGCCTGGGCGATCGCGGAGCCGACGCCGCCGGCCCGGCCGTTGTCCTCGACGGTGACCACCAGGCGGTGCTGGGCGGCCAGGCCGGGCAGCGCGGCGTCCACCGGCTTGACCCAGCGCGGGTCGACCACGGTGCTGGTGATGCCGCGCTCGGCGAGCAGCGCGGCGGCCTCCAGGCAGAGCGGGGCCATCGCGCCGACCGAGACGATCAGCACGTCGGCAGCCTCGTCCGCGGAGCCGTCCGCGGGGCGGTGCAGCACGTCCATGCCGCCGACCTGGCCGACGGCGGGCACTGCCGGGCCGACGCTGCCCTTGGAGTAGCGGACCACGGTGGGGGCGTCGTCGACCTCGACGGCCTCGCGCAGCTGCAGCCGGACCTGCTCGGCGTCGCGCGGGGCGGCCAGCCGCAGGCCGGGGACGACCTGCAGGATCGACATGTCCCACATGCCGTTGTGCGAGGCGCCGTCGGTGCCGGTGACGCCGGCCCGGTCGAGCACGAAGGTGACGCCGAGCCGGTGCAGGGCGACGTCCATCAGGACCTGGTCGAAGGCCCGGTTCAGGAAGGTCGCGTAAACCGCAACCACCGGGTGCAGGCCGTTGGTGGCCAGGCCGGCGGCGCAGACCGCGGCGTGCTGCTCGGCGATGCCGACGTCGAAGATCCGCTCCGGGTACGCCTTGGCGAACGGGGCCAGGCCGACGGGGTGCAGCATCGCGGCGGTGATCGCCACGATGTCGCGGCGCTCGCGGCCGAGCGCGACCATCTCCTCGCCGAACACCGACGTCCAGTCCTTGCCGGCGGTCTTCACCGGCAGGCCGGTGTCGGGGTGGATCACGCCGACCGCGTGGAAGCGGTCCTCGTCGTTGTTCTCGGCGGCGTGGTAGCCGCGGCCCTTCTCGGTGATGCAGTGCACGATGACCGGGCCGCCGAAGCCGCGCGCCTTGGTGAAGGCGGACTCCAGGGCCTGCAGGTCGTGGCCGTCGATCGGGCCGATGTACTTGAGGCCGAGGTCCTCGAACATGCCCTGCGGGGCGATGAAGTCCTTCAGGCCCTTCTTGGCGCCGTGCAGGGTGTCGAACATCGCCTGGCCGACCACGGGGGTGCGCTGCAGCGCGTCCTTGCCCCAGGACAGGAAGCGCTCGTAGCCCTGGGTGGTGCGCAGCGTGGAGAGGTGGTTGGCCAGGCCGCCGATGGTCGGCGAGTAGGACCGCTCGTTGTCGTTGACGACGATGACGACCGGCAGGTCGCGGCTGTCGGCGATGTTGTTGAGCGCCTCCCAGGCCATGCCGCCGGTGAGCGCGCCGTCGCCGATCACGGCGACCACCGGGCGGTCGTGGTGGCCCTGGATCTTGTTCGCCTTGGCCAGGCCGTCGGCGTAGCCGAGGACGGTGGAGGCGTGCGAGTTCTCGATCACGTCGTGCTCGGACTCGGCGCGCGAGGGGTAGCCGGACAGGCCGCCCTTCATCTTGAGCCGGGAGAAGTCCTGACGACCGGTCAGCAGCTTGTGGACGTAGCTCTGGTGGCCGGTGTCGAAGAGGATCCGGTCGCGCGGGGAGTCGAAGACCCGGTGCATCGCCAGCGTGAGCTCGACCACGCCGAGGTTGGGGCCGAGGTGGCCGCCGGTCTTGGAGACCTCCTCCACCAGGAAGCCGCGGATCTCCTCGGCGAGCGCCGCCAGCTGCGCGGGCGTGAGTCGATCGAGATCGCGCGGTCCCCGAATGCGGGTCAGCAGGGCCACCCGTTCCTCCTCGTCCAAGTTCTCGCGCCCGCATGGGCCCGGAGGGCGTACGCCCCGCTCGAGTCTAATGTCCATTACCGGCCCGTAGTGCGGGGGGCAACCCGACCAGCTCTTCGGGTGGCCGGGCGCCGAACGCGCCGGACCGCGCGGCCGGGCCCTGGTATGGGGCGCCGGTCGCGCGGTCCGGGGTGGGGCCGGGGGTCAGCCGCGGCCGTGGGACTTCTGGGTGCGGCGGGAGACCGAGTCCAGGACCACCGCGGCGAGCAGCACCGCGCCGGTGATCATGTACTGGATGGCCTGCTGGGCGTGGATCATGTCCAGACCGGTGGTGATGGACTGGATGACCAGGATGCCGAGCAGCGCCGACCAGGTCTTGCCGCGGCCGCCGAAGAGGCTGGTGCCGCCGATGACGGCGGCGGCGATGGCGCTCATCAGCACGTTGCCGCTGCCCAGCGCCTTGTCCGCGGAACCCTGCTGGGAGGCGATGAACAGGCCGCCGAGGCCGGCCAGGCCGGCCGAGATCATGAAGACCGAGATCCGGACCCAGGCGACGTTGATGCCCGCGCGGCGGGCCGCCTCGATGCCGCCGCCGACCGCGAAGATCTGCCGGCCGTAGCCGGTGCGGCGGAGCACGAAGTCGGCCAGCGCGACGATGCCGACGAAGATCACCAGCGGCAGCGGCAGGCCGCGGTCCTGGTTGAGCATGTAGGCGGCGATCAGCACCAGGACGCCGATCACGCCGGTGCGCAGCGCGATCTCGCTCATCGGGCGGGCCGGCAGGTTGGCGGCGCTGCGGCGGCGGGAGTCGAACAGCTGGCCGGCCGCGAACAGCACGATGGTGGCGAGGGCGAACAGCCAGGCCCAGATGACGTCGCCGTCGCCCAGGAAGTAGGTGTCCAGGTTGGCGACCACGCCGTCCATCGGGTTGTTGACGGTGCCGAGGTTGCCCAGGACGAGCATCTGCAGGCCGTTCCAGGCCAGCATGCCGGCCAGCGTGACCACGAAGGCCGGGACGCCGATCTTGGCGAAGAAGTAGCCGTGCAGGGCGCCGATGGCGACCGCGGCGGCTATCGCCAGCACGATGGCGAGCCACTCGTTCAGGCCCTGGCGGACCGAGAGCACCGAGGTGATGGCTGCGGTGGCGCCGGCCACCGAGCCGAGCGAGAGGTCGATCTCGCCGAGCAGCAGCACGAACACCACGCCGACCGCGATCAGGCCGGGGCCCGCGATCCACTTGGTGATGTTGGTGAGGTTGTCGGCGTTGAGGAAGGTGCCGGTCTTGATCTGGAAGATCGCGGCGATCACGATCAGGCCGACGACCACCGGCAGCGAGCCGAGCTCACCGCTGCGGATCTTGCGGGTGAACTCGTCGAAGTAGCCGGCCAGGCCCTCCTTGCGGACCAGCAGGCGCGGGTCCACCGCGGGGGAGACGGGCGGGGTGGTGGGGGTCTCGGTGCTCACTTGGCTTCCTCCGCGATTCGAGCCTGACGGCGGGTCACCGCGTTGTCGGTGGCTCCGGTGATGGCGGAGATGATCTCCTCGTGCGAGGTGCTGGCGACCTCGAAGCTGCCGTTGTTGCGGCCCAGCCGGAGCACCGCGACGGTGTCCGCGACGGCCTTCACGTCGGCCATGTTGTGGCTGATCAGGATCACGCCGAGGCCGCGCTGGCGGAGCCGCTCGACCAGGTCCAGGACCTGGGCGGTCTGCTCGACGCCGAGGGCGGCGGTGGGCTCGTCCAGGATGACGATCTTCGGGTCGCCGACCAGGGCGCGGGCGATGGCCACGACCTGGCGCTGGCCGCCGGAGAGCGAGGCGATCGGGATCCGGACGCTGGGGATGCGGATCGACAGGGTGTCGAGGAGCTCGCGGGCGCGCTTCTCCATGGCGACCTCGTCCAGGGTGCCGAAGCGCTTGAGCTCGCGGCCGAGGAACAGGTTGCCGACCACGTCGAGGTTGTCGCAGAGCGCGAGGTCCTGGTAGACGGTGGCGACGCCCAACTGCTGGGCGTCCTGGGGGCGGTTGATGTTGACCGCCTTGCCCTCCCACTCGATGACGCCCTCGTCGATCGGGTGGACGCCCGCGATGGTCTTCACCAGGGTGGACTTACCGGCACCGTTGTCGCCGACCAGGGCGACGACCTCGCCCGCGTGGACCTCCAGATGCACGTCGGTGAGTGCCTGGACGGCACCGAAGCGCTTGGAGACCCCGCGCAACGCCAGTACGGGTGCGCCTGTCACGTGAACCAACTCCTTGAGTCCCGTGCCGGACCTGACGTTTCCGGCACGGCCGTCCCGCGCGCCGGGCCGGGCACGCGGGGTAGTGCTGTGGGTGAAGCGGTGCGGGCGGGGGCTCCCGGGTGGTCGGGGAGCCCCCGCCCGGCGGGTGCTACTGCAGGCCGGCCGCGGTGCAGGCGGCGGCGAAGTCGGCGGTGCAGATGTCCGCGACCTTGTAGAGGTTGTCGGCGATCACGGTGTCCTTGATGTTCGCCTTGGTGACGACCTTGGGCTCGAGCAGCTGGGCCGGGATGCCCTTGTCGGTGTCGCTGTCGATGGTCGAGGTGGCGACGGACTTGATGTCCTTGCCCTGCAGCAGGTTGACGGCGAGCTGCGCGGCCGAGTCGGCCAGCGGCTTGTAGGCCTTGTAGATGGTGTAGGCCTGGTCGCCGGAGACCAGTCGCTGGATGGCGTCGAGGCCCGCGTCCTGGCCGCCGACCGGGACGTTGATGCCCTGGGACTTCAGCTGGGTGATGATCGCGGCGGCCATGCCGTCGTTGGCGGAGTAGACGGCCTGGAAGCCGTCCTTGCCGAGCTGGGTGATGGCGGCGCCGACCTTCTGGCCCGCGACGGTGGGCTTCCACTCACCGCTCTGCTCGTAGACGATCTTCTTGACCTTGCCGTCCAGCACCTTGTGGGCACCGGCCTTGAACTTGCCGGCGTTCGGGTCGGCGTCGTCACCGTTGATCATCACGACGTTGGCGTCGGCGGCCTTGGCGCCCAGCGCGTCGACCAGGGCCTGGCCCTGGAGCTCGCCGACCTTCTCGTTGTCGAAGGAGACGTACGCGGAGACCGGGCCGGTGGCCAGGCGGTCGTACGCGATGACCTTGACGCCCTTGCCGGCCGCCTCGGTGACCCACGCCTGGGTCGACTTGGCGTCGAAGGCGTCCAGGATGATCACCTTGACGCCCTGGGCGATCAGGGTGTCGAACTGCTGCTTCTGCTTCGCGGCGGAGCCCTCGGCGTTGTTGTACTCGACCTTGCAGTCGGCGCAGAGTTCCTTGACCTTGGCCTCGATGAACGGCTTGTCGAAGGACTCGTAGCGGGTGGAGGACGCGTTCTCCGGCAGCAGCAGGCCGATCGACTTGTTGTCGCTCGAGGCCGCGCTGTCCTTCTTGTCGCTGCCGGCCTTGCCGCAGGCGGCCATGGTCAGCGCCATCGAGACGGCGACGGTACCGACGGCGACGCGACGCATCATTGCGTTCATGGTGGGGGGAGCCTCCCTGACAGAGCCGCGAACATTGCGGCGAGGTGGGCAGGAGTCAACCCCGTGACGGAGCTTGTCGTCAATAAGTAAAACCTGAGGCCCGGTGATTCAAACCCTTTCGTTATCTTCCTGAAGGCTCACCCGATACCGAGCGAGCCTCCGGGGCCCCCTCCGCGGGGGTCAGAGCACCCCGCTCTCCCCCATCTCGCTCATCACCAGGGCCAGCGCTCCGAGCACCTCGGCCCGGCCGCCGAGCGTCCCCGGAACCACCGACAGCTGCCGGGCGGCACTGGGGATCGCGTACCGTGCCACCGAGTCCCGGATCGGGGAAAGCACCAGCTCACCGGCCTCGGCCAGGTCTCCGCCGAGGATCACCCGGCGCGGATTGAGCAGGTTGCACAGGGTGGCCACGCCCATCCCGATCTGCCGGCCCGCGTCGGCGATCACCCGGCGGCAGCCCAGGTCGCCCTGCTGGGCCAGCTGCACCACCTTGCTGAGGCTCAGCTCACCGGGGTGGTTGGCGTTCAAGAGGTTGAGCAGGTAGCGGGAGCCCACGAAGGTCTCCAGGCAGCCCCGGTTGCCGCAGCGGCACACCGGCCCCGCCTCGTCCAGCACGATGTGCCCGATCTCGCCGGCGGTGCCGCCCGGACCCCGGTAGATCTGGCTGTTGATCACCAGGCCGGAGCCGACGCCGCTGGCCACCTTGATGTACGCCAGGTCGCCCAGGCCCCGCCCGGCGCCCCAGACCAGCTCGCCCAGCGCGCCCAGGTTGGCGTCGTTGTCCACGTGCACCGGCATGCCCAGGCGGACGGACAGCTCCTGGCCCGGCATCACACCCGTCCAGCCCGGCAGGATCGCGGTCGAGCCGAGCGCCCCGGTCTCCACGTCGATCGGGCCCGGCACGCCCAGGCCCACCCCGATCACCTTGTCGGCCGGGAAGCCGGCCTGGGCCAGCAGCCGCTCCACCATCCGCTCGGCCCGGTCGAAGCCCTGCTGCGCGGAGACGTCCACGTCCAGCGGCTCGCTCTCCTCGGCCAGCACCCGGTGCGCCAGGTTGCCCACCGCCACCCGCAGGTGGGTGTGCCCGAAGTCCACGCCCACCACGATCCCGGCGTCCCCGCTCAGCGACACGCTGCGCGCCCGCCGCCCGCCCGAGGAGGTGTCGGCCACCACCACGGTGCCGGACTCCTTGAGCTCGCGGACGATGTTGGACACCGTCGCGGCCGACAGCCCCGTGCCCCGGGCGATCTCCGCCTGGGTCAGCGATCCGGCCATCCGCACGGCCCGCAGCACCCGTTCGAGATTCGCCCGGTGCAGCGAGGACTGCGATCCCGGTGTGTCCGTCGACATGTTCCACCCTCCAGGGCGCACTTGCTGTTCGTGAGAAGTTCAGCTTCAACTTCTGAACTCTATGCTCCGGTACTGCTCGGAGGGGGAGTCAAGCCCGAACACGGATCGTTACGCGCATGGGAGGATTCCCGGTAACCCCAGCCCTGACGAAGGAGTCCTGCGAGTGCCTGGCACCAACTTGACCCGTGAGGAGGCCCGCACCCGGGCCGCACTCCTGGCCGTGGACGCGTACGAGATCGAGCTCGACCTGAGCTCCGCGCGCGAGGGCGGCACCTTCCGGTCCACCACCGTGGTCCGGTTCACCGCCACCGAACCCGGCTCCTCCACCTTCATCGACCTGGTCGCCCCCGCCGTCTCCGAGATCGTCCTCAACGGCCGCGCCCTGCCGCCGGAGAGCTTCACCGACAGCCGGATCGAGCTGCCCGGCCTGGCCGCCGAGAACGAGCTCCGGGTGGTCGCCGACTGCGCCTACACCAACACCGGCGAGGGACTGCACCGCTTCGTCGACCCCGCCGACGGCGAGACCTACCTCTACACCCAGTTCGAGGTCCCGGACGCCCGCCGGGTCTTCGCCAGCTTCGAGCAGCCCGACCTGAAGGCCACCTTCGCCTTCACCGTCACCGCCCCCGCCGGCTGGGTCGTGGTCTCCAACTCCCCCACCCCCGAGCCCACCGGCGACGGCGACACCCGGGTGTGGACCTTCGAGCCCACCCCGCGGATGTCCACCTACATCACCGCGCTGGTGGCCGGCCCCTACGTCGGCGTCTTCGACAGCTACGACAACGGCTCGCAGCACGTCCCGCTGGGCGTGTACTGCCGCCCCTCGCTGCGCGAGCACCTGGACGCCGACGCGGTCTTCGCGGTGACCAAGCAGGGCTTCGACTACTTCCAGGAGAAGTTCGACTTCGCGTACCCGTTCGCCAAGTACGACCAGCTCTTCGTCCCGGAGTTCAACGCCGGTGCGATGGAGAACGCGGGCGCCGTCACCCTCCGCGACCAGTACGTGTTCCGCTCCAAGGTCACCGACGCCGCCTACGAGATGCGCGCCGCGACCGTGCTGCACGAGCTCGCCCACATGTGGTTCGGCGACCTCGTCACCATGGAGTGGTGGAACGACCTGTGGCTGAACGAGTCCTTCGCCACCTTCGCCGAGGTCGTCTGCCAGGCCGAGGCCCCCGGCTCCAAGTGGCCGCACTCCTGGACCACCTTCGCCAACCAGATGAAGACCTGGGCCTACCGGCAGGACCAGCTGCCCTCCACCCACCCGATCATGGCGGAGATCAACGACCTGGAGGACGTCCAGGTCAACTTCGACGGCATCACCTACGCCAAGGGCGCCTCGGTGCTCAAGCAGCTGGTCGCCTACGTCGGCCAGGACGCCTTCTTCCAGGGCGTGCGCGCCTACTTCAAGCGCCACGCCTGGGGCAACACCCGCCTCGCCGACCTGCTCGGCGCCCTGGAGGAGGCCAGCGGCCGCGACCTGAAGACCTGGTCCAAGGCCTGGCTGGAGACCGCGGGCATCAACGTGCTGCGCCCCGAGCTGTCGGTCGCCGCGGACGGCACCATCGAGTCCTTCGCCGTCCTCCAGGAGGCCCCCGCGCTGCCCGCCGGCGCCCGCGGCGAGGCCGTCCTGCGCCCGCACCGGATCGCGGTGGGCCTGTACGAGCTCACCGACGGCACGCTGGTGCGCACCGACCGGATCGAGCTCGACGTCGACGGCGAGCGCACCGAGGTCCCGCAGCTGGCCGGCCGGAAGCGGCCCGCCGTGCTGCTGCTCAACGACGACGACCTCTCCTACGCCAAGGTCCGGCTCGACGCCGACTCGCTGGCCGTCGTCACCGAGCACCTCGGCGACTTCACCGACTCGCTGCCGCGCGCCCTGTGCTGGGCCTCCGCCTGGGACATGACCCGCGACGGCGAACTCGCCACCCGCGACTACCTCTCGCTGGCCCTCTCCGGCCTGCCCCGCGAGAGCGACATCGGCGTCGTCCAGTCCGTCCAGCGCCAGGTCAAGCTCGCCCTGGAGCTGTACGCCGACCCCGCCTGGCGCGAGACCGGCCTGCAGCGCTGGGCCGCCGCCGCGGAGGACGCCCTGCGCGCCGCCCCCGCCGGCAGCGACCACCAGCTCGCCTGGGCCCGCACGCTGGCCGGCGCCGCCCGCACCGACGGGCAGCTCGCGCTGCTCGCCGGACTGCTGGACGGCTCGGTCGGGATCGACGGCCTCGCCGTCGACACCGAACTGCGCTGGACCCTGCTGGCCCGGCTGGTCGCCACCGGACGCGCCGACGAGGCGGCGATCGAGGCCGAACTCGCCCGCGACAACACCTCCTCCGGCCAGGAGCACGCCGCCACCTGCCGGGCCGCCCGGCCCACCGCGGCGGCCAAGGCCGAGGCCTGGGCGTCGGTGGTCGACTCCGACACCCTGACCAACTACGTCCAGGAGGCCGTCATCGCCGGCTTCCAGCAGGCCGACCAGCGGGAACTGCTGGCCGCCTACACCGAGAAGTACTTCGCCTCGGTCAAGCAGGTCTGGGAGACCCGCAGCCACGAGATCTCGCAGCAGATCATCGGCGGGCTCTACCCCTCGTACGCGGTCTCGCAGGCCACCCTCGACGCCACCGACGCCTGGCTCGCCGCGGCGGACCCGGCGCCGGCGCTGCGCCGCCAGGTCGTCGAGGCGCGGGCGGGGGTGGAGCGGGCGCTCAGGGCGCAGGCTGCCGACCGCTGACCGCTGACCGCTGACGCGGCGACAGGGGTAGGACGGACAGGGGTCGGAGGCGAGGGTTCGCTTCCGACCCCTGCGGCTTACTGCCCCCAGCCGCGCGGACTTTTCGATGGGCTCCGACCGGCAGCAGCATCGACCCGCCGTTCCCCGGGCCCCTGATGGGGCGTTAGGTCACTTCCCGAGGGTCACGGTGAAGGTGGTGCGGCCCGGGGTGCTGGTGAGGGTGACGGTGCCGTGGTGGGCGTGGACGACGGCCTGGACGATGGCGAGGCCGAGGCCGGTGGAGCCGGTGCGGCGGGAGCGGGCGCGGTCGCCGCGGGTGAAGCGGTCGAAGACGTGCGGGACGAGGTCCGGGGGGATGCCGGGGCCGTCGTCGGTGACGGTGAGGCGGCCGTCGGGGTCGAGGCGGAGGGTGACGGTGGTGCCGTCGGGGGTGTGGGTGCGGGCGTTGGCGAGCAGGTTGGTGACGACCTGGGCGAGGCGGTGCGGGTCGCCCTGGACGGTGACGGGTTCGGCGGGGAGTTCGAGCAGCCAGCGGTGGCCGGGGGCGGCGGCGCGGGCGTCGGCGGTGCAGTCGAGGGCGATCCGGGTGAGGTCGGTGTCCTGGACGGCGAGCGGGCGGCCGGCGTCGAGGCGGGCGAGCAGCAGCAGGTCCTCGACGATGGTGCCCATCCGGCGGGACTCGGCGCTGATCCGTTCCAGCGAGTGCCGGACGGGTTCGGGGACCGGGCCGGGGTGGCGGAGCGCGAGTTCGGCGTGGCCGCGGACGGTGGCGACGGGGTTGCGCAGTTCGTGGCTGGCGTCGGCGGCGAAGGCGCGCAGGCGCTCCTCGACGTTCTGACGGCGGGTCAGGGCGTCCGCGACGTGGCCGAGCATCCGGTTGAGCGCGGTGCCGACCCGGCCGACCTCGGTGCCGGGGTCGTCGTCGGGGACGCGTTCGCCGAGGTCGACGGCGCCGTTGGCGAGCGGGAGGGCGGAGACCCGTTCGGCGGTGGCGACGACCCGGTCGAGCGGGCGCAGCGCGATCCGGGCGGCGAGGGTGCCGACGGCGGCGGCGACGGTGAGCGCGGCGGCGAAGACGATCAGTTCGATCAGCAGCAGGCGCTGCACGGTCTCGTCGACGGGGTGCAGCGGCAGGCCGGTGACCAGGGTGTCGCGGTCGTAGCCGGTGACGGCGACCGCCCGGTAGTGGCCGAGCGCGGAGAGGGTGAGGTCGCGGGGGCGGCCGTCGGCGGGGAGGGCGCGCAGGGCGGCGGCGTCGGCGGGGTCAAGCGGGACGGCGGCGTCGGTGCCGCTGTCCTTGGCGAGCGGGACGGGGTCGTCGTCGCCGGGCGGGACGCCGCCGACCACGGCGGCGTGGGTGACGCCGCCGTCGACCAGCCGGGCGCCGAAGGTGCCGGGCGACTGGGCGCGGGTGTCGTGGCCGCCCTGGCCGGGGTGTTCGAGGCTGGCGGCGTAGCGGCCGCCGGCCGAGGAGAGCTGCTGGTCGAGGCGGTCGACCAGGAAGTGCCGGAGCGCCTCGCAGGTGGCGACGCCGATGCCGGCGCAGATCAGGGTGAGCAGGACGAGCACGCCGGCCACCAGGCGGGCCCGCAGGGTGCGGGGGCGCAGGGCGGGGCGCCTCATCCGGTGGCCGCCCGCAGCACGTACCCGGCGCCGCGGACGGTGTGGATCATCGGGGGCCGGCCGGCGTCGATCTTGCGGCGCAGGTAGCTGATGTACAGCTCGACCACGTGGGCCTGGCCGCCGAAGTCGTAGGACCAGACGGCGTCCAGGATCTGGGCCTTGCTGAGCACCTGGCGGGGGTGCTCCATCAGGTGGCGCAGCAGGGCGAACTCGGTGGGGCTGAGGTCGACGGGTTCGCCGCCGCGGCTGGCCTCCCGGGTGGCGGGGTCGAGCCGCAGGTCGCCGACGGCGAGGGTGCCGGGGGTGGCCGGTCCCGGGGGCGCGGTGCGGCGGAGCAGGCCGCGCAGGCGGACCACCACCTCCTCCAGGCTGAACGGTTTGGTGACGTAGTCGTCGCCGCCCGCGCTGATCCCGGCGATCCGGTCCTCGACGGCGTCCCGGGCGGTGAGGAACAGCACCCGCACCTCGGGGTCGGTGGTGTGGACGCGGCGCAGCACCTCCAGGCCGTCGAAGTCGGGGAGCGTCACGTCGAGCACCATGGCGTGCGGGTGCCAGTCGTCGGCGGCGGCGACCGCGTCCAGGCCGCCGGTGACGCCGCGGGCCTGCCAGCCCTCGTAGCGCAGGGCGCCGCAGAGGACTTCGACCAGGTCGGGTTCGTCGTCGACCACCAGGACCCGCCAGGGGGTGTCCGCGTGCTGCATGGGGCCATTCTGCCGTTCCGGCATGAGAAAGCAGTGAGATCATCAGCCCGGCTCGAACCCCGGTGGAATCCGGCCGGATCCGCCCTGACCTGCGCGGACGCGGCTCCGGATCGGCCGGGTCGGGCGGTCGGTTCATAGGGAATTGAGAACTTCCGGTGCCACCGTGGCCCGGGTACCACCGAAGGAGGGCCCGATGACCGCACTGTCCACCCCCACCCGGGCCGCCCGGCGAGCCGCCCCGGGCCGGGCCCGGCACCCGGACGCCGTCCGGCACGGCGCCGCCGCCCTGATCGTGCTCGGCGCGCTCGGCGTGCTCGGCCTGTGGTGGGCCGACACCCCGCGGGTGGCCGGGGCCGCGGACTGGCTCACCGGCGCGGCCCGGATCACCGGCCTGCTGGCCGGCTACGCCGCGCCCGTCCTGCTGCTGCTGATGGCCCGCGTCCCGCTGCTGGAGCGCGAGGTGGGCGCGGACCGGCTGGCCCGCTGGCACGCGTACGGCGGTCGCTACCTGGTCTCGCTGGTCACCGTGCACGTGCTGACCGTGGTCTGGGGCTACGCGCTGACCGACGGGCGGGGCCTGTGGGGCCAGACCGTCGAGATCGTGTTCCACTTCCCCGACATGCTGAAGGCCACCGCCGCCACCCTGCTGCTGCTCGGCACCGGCGCGGTCTCCGCCCGGGCCGCCCGCCGCCGGCTGGGCTACGAGACCTGGTACTACCTGCACCTGGCCACCTACCTGGCCGTCGCGCTCGGCTTCGCCCACCAGCTGACCAACGGCGCCGACCTGGTCGACGGGCCCGCCAAGGCCGGCTGGTACCTGCTGTACTTCGGCACCGCCGCCGTCCTGGGCCGGTACCGGCTGCTCGCCCCGTACCTGCGCGACCGGCGGCACCGGCTGGAGGTCGCCGAGGTCCGCGCCGAGGGCCCCGGCGTGGTCTCGGTCTTCCTGACCGGCCGCCACCTGGGCGAGCTGCGGGCCGAGCCCGGGCAGTTCTTCCGGCTCCAGTTCCTCACCCCGCAGCTGCGCTGGGCCGCCAACCCGTACTCGCTCTCCGCTCCCCCGCACCCGCGCTTCCTGCGCTTCACCGTCAAGGGCCTGGGCTCCCACAGCGCGGCGATCGCCGCGCTCGCCCCCGGCACGAAGGTCCGGGCCGAGGGCCCCTACGGGGCGTTCACCGCGCGGCGGCGGCACGGCGGCGGGCCGGTGCTGCTGCTCGGCGCGGGCGTCGGCGTCACCCCGCTGCGCGCGCTGTTCGAGACCCTGCCCGGCCGGCTCACCCTGGTGCAGCGGGCCCGCCGCCCGGAGGACGTGCTGTTCCGCCGCGAACTGGCCGCCGTCGCCGAGCAGCGCGGCGGCCGGGTGCACGAGCTGCTCGGCAGCCGGGCCCAGGTCGGCGACCTGGGCGCGGCGCTGCGCCGGCTGGTCCCCGACCTGGCCCGGCACGAGGTCTACCTGTGCGGGCCCGAGGAGTTCACCGCCGACGCGGTCCGCGCGCTGCGCGCCGCCGGGGTCCGGGCCGCCCGCATCCACCACGAGTCCTTCGCCCTCTAGGAGCACCCGCCACCATGCGACGCGCCGTCATCACCGCCTCCGCGACCGCCGCCGGGGTCGTCCTGCTGCTCTCCCTCAAGCCCCACGACCCGTCCACCGCCCCGGCCATCTCCTCGGCCGGCGCGGGCTCCGCCCGGAACACCACCCAGGACACCGGCCAGGGCAGCGGCGCCGGGGCCGCTGACGGCGGGGCCGCCGGCAGCGGGGCCACGCAGACCGTCACCGGCAGCGCGGTCAACACCCGGTACGGGCCGGTGCAGGTCAAGGTCACCATGGCCGGGGGGAGGATCAGCAAGATCGACGTGGTCCAGTACCCTACCCGGGACCGCCGTGACCAGGAGATCAACAGCTCCGCCATCCCGCAGCTCAACCAGGAGGCGCTCGCCGCCCAGAGCGCGGACATCGACGTGGTCTCCGGCGCGACGTACACCAGCGACGGCTACACCCGCTCGCTGCAGAGCGCGCTCGACCAGGTGCAGAAGTGACCGTCCGCCACGTCGAGCACGTGATGGGGACGGTGTTCTCGTTCGCCGTCCGCGATCCCGGGCCCGCGACCGGGGCGGCGATCGGGCGGATCGTCGAGCGGCTGCACCGGATCGACGCGGTGTTCTCGACGTACCGGCCGGACAGCGCGGTCAGCCGGCTCGGCCGCGGGGAGATCACCCCGGAGCAGGCCGGCCCCGAGGTGCAGTGGGTGCTGGAGCGGTGCGCGGAGCTGGGCGCGGAGACCGGCGGCCACTTCACCGCGCGGCCCGGCGGGCGGCTCGACCCCAGCGGCTACGTCAAGGGCTGGGCGGTCGAGGAGGCGTCCCGGGCGCTGCGCGCGGCCGGCTCCGTCCAGCACTGCGTGAGCGGCGGCGGCGACGTGCAGACCGCGGGCGGGCCCTGGCGGATCGGGATCGCCGACCCGCACCGGGCGGGCGCGGTCGCCCGCGTCGTCACCGGCCACGACCTGGCGGTCGCCACCTCCGGCACCGCCGAGCGCGGCCCGCACATCCTCGACCCGCACACCGGCCGCCCGGTGACCTCGCTGGCCTCGCTGACCCTGGTCGGCCCGGGCCTGGCCCGCGTCGACGCCCTGGCCACCGCCGCGTTCGCCATGGGCGCCCCGGCGGCCCTCCCCTGGCTCGCCGCCCGGGGCGTCCCGGCGCTGGCGGTCCACCCGGACGGCCGCCGGGAGGCGACGGCCGACTGGGCGTGGCCCGGCCCGGTGGCCTGACGGGAGGTCACCGGCCGCATGCCTGACGGATCGTCAGCGACCGGCGGCCAGGGCGTAGCTGGTGGCGATGACCGGGCTGGTGAAGGTGTTGGTGGCGTCGGCCGGGGAGGGGTGGTAGGAGCCCCACTTGAGGTAGTTGCGGGTGCCGTCCCAGGTGGTGCCGGTGTAGGTGCCGGAGCCGGTGGTGAAGGTCTGCTTGGCGCCGTCGAACCAGAAGTCGACGGTGCCGTCGGTGCGGCCGAGGCGGAGCTTGAGGGTGAAGGTGTGCCACTGGTCGTCGGCGGTGGGGGCGCTCCAGAGCGGGTGGGCGACGTGCTGGGTGTCCCAGTCCTGGAGGCGGATCCGGCCGTCGGCGATGTCGATCTCGACCGGGTGGTTGGCGGTGCCGGTGCTGGGCGAGCACTTGAGCTGGAAGACGTAGCGGCTCTCGGCGTCCCCGATCCGCACCCGGGAGGACCAGCCGACGTAGACGGTGTCGCCCTCGTGGAGGTCGGGGCCCAGGGTCTCGCAGCGCTCCTCGCCGGCGGCCTGCCGGGCGCGCCAGACCTTGCCCCTGGCCGGGTCCTGGACGGTGCCGAAGTTGCCGGACTTGCACTGGACGCCGGCGAAGGAGGCGGCGCCCTTGGCGG
Source organism: Kitasatospora sp. NRRL B-11411 (assembly GCF_000721345.1). NCBI lineage: Bacteria > Bacillati > Actinomycetota > Actinomycetes > Kitasatosporales > Streptomycetaceae > Kitasatospora > Kitasatospora sp. NRRL B-11411. The sequence continues at coordinate 72,101 of NZ_JOGH01000021.1, forward strand.
TGTCGGCGGCCCAGATCACCTTCCCGGCGGCGGCGGGGGCGGCAGCGGTAGCAGCGGGGACGGTGCCGGACAGGACCGCAGCGGCGAGGCCGAGGGCGAGGGTCGCGGCGCGGGCGGGGCGGAACGCACGGGCGGGGCGGAACATCGGCACTCCTGAGGGTGGGAGGGGCGTCTTCGCTCCGGCTGATGTTCCGTCACCGCCCGGCCGGCCGCCACCCCGCCTCACCCCGCCTCGCCCCGCCCCGCACGAATGCGGCGGCGGCCGCCGGACCGCCGACGCTGGTCGGGGTCCGGCGGCCGCCGCCGTCCGGGTACGGGGCCCGGGGTTACTTCTTCTTGCTGCCCGGGATCATGCAGAGGCCCGCGATCACCGCGAAGGCGACGATCGGCAGGGCGACGAACAGGCCCAGGGTCGCACCGACGCTCAGGCCGGTGCCGGGGTCGTCGCCGTCGTCCCGCGCGAGCGCCATCGCGGGCGACGACATGACCATCATCAGCGTGGCCGCCGCGGTGACCGCACCGGCGCGCATTGCGTTCCTCTTGTCCACGTTTCCCAAGGTACCGGCCCCCTACACCGCTCCGCCCGGCGGGGTGCGCCTGTCGGCGTGTCCCGGCGGGAGGGCGTTCAGCGGGGCGAGGGTGGCGGCGATGCCGGCGGTGCCGGGGGCGGCGGCGAGGGCGTCCAGGGTGCGGGGGGTGCCGGCGGCGTCGGCGACCGGCAGGCGCCAGTTCGGGTACTGGTCCCAGGTGCCGGGGAGGTTCTGCGGGCGGGGGTCGCCGACGGTGTCGGGCAGCCAGACGCCGACCAGCTTGGCGGGGGTGGCCAGCAGGTAGGCGTAGAGCGCCTCGGGGGTGGCCGGCTCGCCCTCGGCGAGCAGCCCGATCCGGACCAGTTCGCGCTGCCAGTCGGCGAGTTCGGCGGCGGCGGCCTGCTGCTCCTCGGCCAGCGGGCGGGCCAGCAGGCCGAGGTGGTGGCGGAGTTCGACGTGCTCGCCGGTGAGCCGGGCGGCGGTGGAGGGCAGGTCGTGGGTGGTGAGGGTGGCCAGGCAGCCGGGGCGCCAGCGCTCGGGGGGCAGCACGGCGCCGCCGGCCTGCCAGTCCCGTTCGAACCAGAGCACCGAGGTGCCCAGCACGCCGTGCTCGGCGAGCCGTTCGCGCACGCCGGGCTCGACGGTGCCGAGGTCCTCGCCGATCACGGCGGTGCCGGCCCGGTGCGCCTCCAGGGCGAGGACGGCGAGCATCGCCTCGGCGTCGTAGCGGACGTAGGTGCCCTCGGTGGGGCGGGCCCCCTCGGGCACCCACCAGAGCCGGAACAGGCCCATCACGTGGTCGATCCGGATCGCGCCGGCGTGCCGGGCGGAGGCCCGGATCAGCTCGGCGAACGGGGCGTAGCCGGCCTCGGCCAGCGCGTCCGGCCGCCACGGGGGCAGGCCCCAGTCCTGGCCGTGGGCGTTGAACGCGTCCGGCGGGGCGCCGGTGGAGATGCCGGCCGCCAGCACGTCCTGCAGCGCCCAGGCGTCGGCGCCGTCGGGGTGGACGCCGACCGCGAGGTCGTGGATCAGGCCGATCGGCATGCCGGCGTCGGTGGCGGCGCGCTGGGCGGCCCGCAGTTGCTCGTCGACCAGCCAGGCCAGCCAGCGGTGGAACTCCACCCGGTCCTTCAACTCGGCCTTGGCGGCCGCCACTTGGGGGTTGGCGGGGTGGCGCAGGCCCTTCGGCCAGGAGTGCCAGCCGGCGCCGTGCTCCTCGGCCAGCGCGTTCCACACCGCGTACCGCTCCAGCCACTCGCCCCCGCGCCGGACGAACGCCCGGTACGCGGCCTCCCGGCCGACGCCGCGCGGCACGGTGTGCAGCAGTTCGAGGGCCTGGCGCTTGAGCGACCAGACCGAGTCGCGGTCGATCAGTCCGTCGTGCTCCAGCACCTCCTCGCGCAGCAGCCGGGCCCGGCGGGCCAGGTCGCGGGCCTCCTCGTGCCGGGCGTACTCGGGGAGCGCCTCGACCCGCAGGTGCACCGGGTCGGCGAAGCGGCGCGAGGACGGACGGTAGGGGGACGGGTCGGAGGGGGCGCCGGGCAGGCCCGCGTGCAGCGGGTTGATCTGCAGGAAGCCCGCGCCGAGTTCGGCCCCGGCCCACTGGGCGAGCTCGGCCAGGTCGGCCAGGTCGCCCATGCCCCAGGACTGTTCGCTCAGCACCGAGTACAGCTGGGCCAGGAAGCCCCAGTGGCGGCCGGCCGGTTCGGGGATCCGGGGCGGGGCGACGACCAGCGCGGACCGGGCGGTGCGGCCGTCCGCCCGGACCGCCAGGACGTGCCGGCCCGGCGGCAGGTCGGCGGGCAGCCAGTGCGCGTGCTCGTCCGTCAACTCCCAGGCGTCGCCGCCCTGTTCGAGCTCGATCCGGACGTCCGCGCCGGCCGGCAGGTCGAGCGCGGTGCGGCGGCCCTGCCAGGCGACCACGGTGGGCGGCAGCAGGCGGGCGGCGCTCTGCGCGCGGTGCCGCTCCAGGGCCGCGGCGGCCAGCTCCGGCGTCCCGGCGTCGATCCCGAGCGCGGCCAGCACGGCGGTCAGCGTCCGCGCCCCGACCTGCACCGGGCCGGCGCCCGCGTCGTAGTGGGTGTCCACCCCGTACGCGTGCGCGAGCGCCGTCAACTCCGGCGGGGCGGGCGGGTTGTCCTCCGCCGGCACCTGCTCGGACCCGGCCTGCTCGCGGTCAAGGTATGCGGCCACCCAGCGCACTCCGTCCTCGGGGTCTCCCCCACGCCACCGATGTCGACAGCCACAGTCCTACCCGGGCCGCTCCCCGCCGACCCCGACCGACACGGCCCGCCGCCCGCACCGGTCGGGTGAACCGTCCGGCGGCGCCTTGCCGGGCGCTCCCGGAAGGAGGAGGTCAAGGGATGTACCGGGCGATAACGGACATAGCTGCCAAGGGCGTTGACAGGGACGCGGGGAGCTGGTGGGGTGGGCGGGCCGGGTGGCCCCGGGGGGCTGGGGCCGGGTCGGCGGGGGGCCGGTGAGCTGGGCGTTTCGGGCGAGGAGGCTCCAGTGCAGGCGCGGGTTTCGGTGGCGGCCGGACGGCGGCTGCGGCAGCGGTTGGAACAGAGCGCGGCACTGCGCGAGGTCCTGCACCACCCGGCGGCGCTGGCGGCCCGCCGGACGGCGGCGCGGACGGCCCGGCAGCTGGCGCCGCGGGCCGCGGACCGGTTCATCGCGGACGTCAAGGGCACCGAACCGCTGCTGGCCTCGGTGCGCGCCGAGCGCCGCGCGGGCCGGCGGGGCAGCGCGCTGCGGGTCGCGGCGACGCTGTCGGCGGCCGCGGTGGTCGGCGGGCTGCTGCTCCCCGCGCCGGGCTTCGCCGTCGAGGCGGGCCTGCGGTCCGGGCCGGGCAGCGCGGTGCCGGACGTCGCGGACCGCTCGGAGACCGTCACCGAGGCGCCGCTGCCGCTGGGTTCGCTGACCGACCCCCGGGTGTTCCCGCGCCCGCAGCAGTTGCGGACGGGCGGCGGCGCGGTGTCGGTGCCCCGGCAGGTGGCGCTGGTGCTGGCGGACTCCGCGGACGGCCCGGCGGTGGACGCGGTGCGCGCGCTGCTGGCCCGGGCGGGCGCGACGGACGTGCGGAGCGTGCCGGAGGCCCCCGCGGTCCCGGCCGCCGGTTCGCTGGTGGTGTACCTGGGCGGCCCGTACGAGGGCGCGGGCGGGGCGACCGACCGGGTGCTGCGGGATCTCGCGGTGGCGAACGGGCTGAAGGACACCGAGGTGCCGCAGCTGGCGGGCCTGCCCGCGGGCGGCTACCTGCTGGCGTCCGGCCGGCTGACCGCGCCGGGCGGCTCGTACGGCGCGGTGGTGCTGGCGGGCGTCGACGGCGCGGGCACCTACTACGCGGCGCAGAGCCTGGCGCAGCTGCTGGCCCCGGTCGCCCCCGGGCAGGGGCAGGGCGGCGAGGGCGACAAGGGCTTCCCCGGGGTGCTGCTGCGGGACTGGCCGAGCGGCGCGGCGGTGCGCGGCACCGCGGAGTCGTTCTACGGGGCGCCGTGGAGCGCCGCGCAGCGGCTGGCGGTGGTGGACTTCCTGGGCCGCACCAAGCAGAACTACTTCCTGTACGCGCCGGGCGGCGACCCGTACCGGGCGCAGCGCTGGCGGGAGGCGTACCCGGCCGCGCGGGCGGCCGAGCTGTCCGAGCTGACCGCCCGGGCCCGGGCCGCGCACGTCACGGTGGCGTACTCGATCGCCCCCGGGCAGTCGTTCTGCTTCTCCTCCGGCAAGGACGTCGACGCGCTGGTCGCCAAGCTCGACGGGCTGCGCCGGCTGGGCATGCGGGCCTTCCAGTTGGACTTCCTGAACGTGTCCTACGACGAGTGGCACTGCGGCGCGGACCGGCGGAAGTTCGGCACCGGGCCGGTGGCCGCCGCCAAGGCGCAGAGCGCGCTGACCGCGGCGGTGCAGGAGCGGCTGGTGGCCCGGCACCCGGACCTGGCGCCGCTGTCGGTGGTGCCGACCGAGTACCTGAAGCAGGGGTCCACCCCGTACCGGGCGGCGCTGGCGGCCGGGCTGCCGGCCGGGGTGCAGGTGGCCTGGAGCGGCGGCTCGGCGATCCCCCAGCAGGTGACGGACGATCAGATCGCCGCCACCGCCGGGCTGTTCGGGCGTCCGCTGATGACGATGGACAACTACCCGGTGAACGACTCGGCGCCGGACCGGCTGTTCCTGGGCGGCTACGACGGGCGCGACCCCGAGGTGGCGCGGCGCTCGGCGGTGCTGCTGACCTCGGCGATGAGCCAGCCGGTGGCGTCCCGGATCCCGCTGGCGACCGCCGCCGACTTCGGCTGGCAGCCGGACGGCTACCGCGCCGACCAGTCGCTGGCCGCGGCGCTGCGGCTGCTGACCGCCGGGCCCGCGCAGCAGGCCGCGGCGGCGGCGCTGGCCGGCAACAGCGCCTCCTCGCCGCTGGGCGGCCAGGAGTCGGCGTACCTGGCGCCGCTGGTGGAGCGGTTCTGGGCGGCCGCCGAGCCGGCCTCGGGCGCGTCGGCCGACGCGGCGAAGCTGCAGGCGGCCGCGCAGCCGCTGCGCGAGGCGTTCACCGTGATGGCGGACGCGCCGAAGGCCCTGGCGGGCGACCCGCTGGCGCAGGACGCGGCGCCGTGGCTGGCCCGGCTGGCGGCGTACGGCGCGGCGGGCCGGGCGGCGGTGGACATGCTGCTGGCGCAGCACGGCGGCGACGGCGCGGCGGCCTGGCAGGCCCGGCTGGAGCTGGGCCGGCAGCGCGGGGTGCTGGAGCAGAACCCGGTGACGGTCGGCAAGGGCGTGCTGGACGCGTTCCTGGACCGGGCGGCGAAGTCCGCGGACACCTGGTCGGGCATCACCGCCGGGGCGTCCCCGACCACCACCCTGGGCACCGCGCACGACCACGGCCCGGCGCTGATGGCGGACGGCTCCGGGCAGACCTTCTACTGGTCGTCCGCGCCGCCGCAGGTCGGCGACAGCTTCGGCCTGGACCTGGGCACCCCGAAGCCGCTGGGCTCGGTGACGGTGCTGATGGGCTCCTGGGGCGACGACCCGGACGCCGCCTCGGCGGCCGACGACTACCTGCACGACGGGGTGCTGGAGTACTGGAGCGGCTCGGGCGGCTGGCAGCAGCTGGCGGCCGTGCACGGGCAGCGGACGGTCACCGCGAACGCCCCGGTGGGCGCGGTGGCCAAGGCGGTCCGGCTGCGGGCCACCGGCGGGCAGCAGACCGCCGTCGCGGTGCGGGAGTTCACCACGGCCGCGCCGGACGCGGTGGACACCGCGGTGTCCGGCCCGCCGGCCGCGCCGGGCTCCTCGCCGGACGCGGTGCTCTCCGGCGACCCGGACTCCGCGTTCCGGGCGGCCGCGCCGCCCGCCGCGGGCGACGCCCCGCTGACGGTGGAGCTGGGCTCGGCCCGGCCGCTGGACCGGCTGACCGTGCTGACCGACCCGACGGTGCGGGCCGAGGCGACCGCGCAGGTCCGCCGCCCGGACGGCAGTTGGGCGGACCTGGGCCCGGTGCGGCCCGGCTACAACGAGCTGCGGGCCGACGGCGGGCCGGTGGAGGCGCTGCGGCTGGTGTGGCAGCCGGGCGGCGAGGCCCCGGTGGTCAACCAGGTGATCCCGTGGTGGGCGGACGTCCCGGCGGCCCGGCTGACGCTGGCCGAGCCGACCCTGGACGTGGTGGCGGGCGCGGCCGCGCCGGCCCAGGCCCGGGCCACCGTGGAGTCCGGCCGGCCGGACGCGCTGACCGGTGCGCTGACCGCCGAGGTCCCGGCGGTGGCCAAGGGGCTGACGGTGGCTCCGGCCCCGGCGGTGACGGTGCCGCGCGGCGGCCGGGCGGGCGCGCCGCTGCTGGTGACGGCGGCCGCGGACACCCCGTCGGGCAGCTACCGGGTGCCGGTGGTGTTCACCGCGGGCGCGCTGACCGTCCGCCAGGAGCTGCTGGTGCACGTCGTCCCGCCGACCGGCGGGCCGGACCTGGCCCGGGCGGCGACCGCCTCGTCCTCGGGCGACGACAGCGCGAAGGCCCCGGCGGCGGCGGTCGCCGACGGCGATCCGAAGACCTCCTGGAACTCCCCCGCCGAGGACGACGCCTGGGTGCAGCTGCGGCTGCCGCAGCCGGCCCGGCTGGGTGCGGCGGTGCTGCACTGGGGCGCGGCGTACGCGTCCGCGTACCGGCTGGAGACCTCGGTGGACGGCGTGGTGTGGACCACCGTCGCGGAGGTCGGCAACGGGCAGGGCGGCACCGAGACGGTCCGCTTCGACGCGCCGGGCGCCCAGTACCTGCGGGTGCAGGGCGTGGGCCGGGCCACCCGCTACGGGTACGCGCTGTCCGGGGTGGAGCTGTACGGCGTGCAGGCGCCGTAGGACGCGCGGCGGGCCGCCGACGCTCCCGTTGCGGGGGCGGCGGCGGCCCATGAGGCGTACCGGTTGTCGTGTCGGGCAGGCCCTTGTCTGTTCAGGCGGAGAGCGGGGCGTGCTGCTCGCCGCGGCGGATCGGTCGGGTGCGGACGGGGGCGGGCAGGACCGTCTCCGGATGGTCGTGGTGCTCGAAGTCCCGGAACTGGTCGAGGCCGCCGTACGGCTCCAGGTAGGGCCGCCAGCGCGGGTCCTTGATCCCGGTGCCGATGACCCGCCAGGCCAGGCCGCTGGGCGCGGCCGGGGGGCGCTTCATCCGCCAGCCGAGGTCGGCGAGGTGCATGTCGGCCTTGGTGTGGTTGCAGCGGCGGCAGGCCGCCACCACGTTGTCCCACCGGTGCTGGCCGCCCCGGCTGCGCGGGATGACGTGGTCGACGCTGGTGGCGGCGGCCCCGCAGTACACGCACCGACCGTGGTCGCGGGCGAACAGCGCCCGCCTGGTCAGCGGTACGGGGCCGCGGTAGGGGACCCGCACGAAACGGGTCAGTTTGACGACGGACGGTGCCTGGACGGCACCGGTGGCGCTGTGCAGTGTGGTGCCCGCATCCTCCAGGGCGATCGCCTTGTGGTTGAGGACGAGGATGAGGGCGCGTCGCATCGAGACGACACCGAGCGGCTCGTACGACGCGTTGAGGACAAGGACATGCGGCACGGGGCCTCCTTGGACGCCTGCGGCGCGTGGCTCGCGCCGAGTCGAGCGGGGCGATCGTGGCCCGTGCGGGACGCGATCTCCCTCAGTGTCGCCTTACGCCGTCGTACGACGCCACCATTTCTCCGTGAACGGCCCGCGCGCGTGCGGTGAGCCACCGCGCGTTCCGCCATAGCCGGTATGCCCAGCTCGCGGCCCTCCTGCACGTACCGTGCGGGCGGCGCTGCGGTGCGTGGCCGGGACGGCTCCGGGGGCCTCCGAGCGGGTGAACGGGCTCGCTAGAGTGGGGCGATGCTCGCCGATTCCGCTGCCGACAGCACCAGCACCCCGACGTTCACGCTGCCCACCAGCGCCGCCGATGTGACCGACACCACCCGGCAGGCGGCCGGCTGGCTGGACGACAACTGGCAGGGCTGGGTGGTCGACGGGCTGCGGATCGTGCTGATCCTCGGGCTGGCCCTGGTGCTGCGGGCCGTGGTCCGCAAGGTGATCGACAAGCTGGTGTCCCGGATGGGCCGCCCGGCGGAGGCCGTCAGCGACCACGGGGTGCTCGGCGGGCTGCTCGCCAACAGCGGCGTGGTCAACACCGAGCGGCGCCAGCAGCGTTCCGAGGCGATCGGCTCGGTGCTGCGCTCGGTGGCCTCCTTCACCATCCTCGGCACCGCCTCGCTGATGGCGCTGTCGGTGCTCGGCGTCGACCTGGCCCCGCTGCTGGCCTCGGCCGGGGTGGCCGGCGTGGCGATCGGCTTCGGCGCCCGCAACCTGGTCACCGACTTCCTGTCCGGCGTCTTCATGATCATGGAGGACCAGTACGGCGTCGGCGACGAGATCGACACCGGCGTCGCCACCGGCACCGTCCTGGAGGTCGGCCTGCGGGTCACCAAGCTGCGCGGCTCGGCCGGCGAGATCTGGTACATCCGCAACGGCGAGGTCAAGCGGATCGCCAACATGAGCCAGGGCTGGAGCACCGCCACCGTCGACGTGCAGGTCGGCTACAAGGAGGACCTGGAGCGGATCGAGGCGCTGGTCACCGAGGCCGCCGAGCAGCTGTCCAAGGAGAGCCCGTACGACGAGCTGATCTGGGGCCGGGTCAAGGTGCTGGGCGTGGAGTCGGTCGCGGTGGACTCGGTGCAGCTGCGGATCGAGGCCCGCTGCACGCCCGGCAAGGCCGCGCAGGTCTCGCGCGCGCTGCGGCTGCGGCTGAAGGCCGCCTTCGACCTGGCGGGCGTCAAGCTCAAGGAGGAGGCCGCCGCGACCGTCCCGGCCCAGGCCGCCGCCCCCGAGGTGCTGCCGCCGTCCGCGCTCGCCGACCCCAACTCGGCCCGCTCGCTGGCCGCCAAGCCGATACCCACCCAGAACTGACGCCCGCACGCAGCCGACGGGGCCCCGGGGGACGCTTCCCCCGGGGCCCCGTCGCCGTCGGATCAGCTGCTGCGGCGCCTCCTCGCCACGATCACCAGGCCGGTGCCGAGCACCAGCAGCAGCGCGCCGCCGGCCAGCGCGAACGGGACGGCCCCGTCCAGGCCGGTGCTGGCGAGGCTGCCGGAGGGCGCCGGGCGGGCCTGCGGCGGTGCGGGCGCGACCGGGGTCGGCGTGGGGGTCGGGGTGGGCTCAGGTGTTCCGGTCGGGGTCGGGGTGGGCGTCGGGCTCGGGCTGGGTTGCGGGGCGAGGGTGTTGACGGCGGTGGTGGTGAGGCCGGCGTCCAGGTGCGCGTCGTCCAGCACGAGCGGTCCGAGGACCGGCTGTTCGGGGGCCTGGTAGCCCTTGGGCGGGCTGACCTCCTGCCAGTAGTAGGTGCCCAGGTCGGCCTGCTCGGTGCAGGTGCCGTCCTCGCCGGTGGTGCACGGGTCGCCGACCTTGGCGTCGGGCTT
>NZ_JOGH01000022.1:0-105296 GCF_000721345.1 Kitasatospora sp. NRRL B-11411
GTGGGGGGCGGGGCCTCGGGGAGGGTGGTGTCCTCGCTGGGGGCGGCGGGCACGATGCGGCCGGTGAGGCCGTGCGCGTCGGGGTAGAGCGAGAAGGCCAGCCAGTGGCCGGGCGGGCGGCGGGCGAGGAACGCGGTGGGCTGCTGGGAGAGCATCGCGGAGCGGTAGCGGTCCTCGTAGGCGGGGTCGGCGAGCCAGGTCAGCACGTCCCAGGGGCGGCGGCCGAGCAGGTCGGCGCGGGTGGCGTGCAGCAGCATCTCGGCGCTGCGGTTGACGTAGCCGAGCCGGCCGTCCGGGTCGAGCGCGAACACGCCGTCGCGCAGGCGTTCCACGGCGGCGGTGGCGGCTTCGGCGGCGGTGGCGTCGGCCACGGCGACGACCAGCCGGGCGGAGTCGGGGACGGGGTGTCCGGACAGGTCGAGCTGCCGGGTGCCGCCGCCGGAGTCGCGCAGCCGGACCCGGTGGGTGAACGGGCGGCCCTGCCGGGCGGCCTGCCGGACGGCTTCGCGCAGCGGGGCGACGTCCTCGGGGACGAGCCGGTCCAGCAGGGCGGCGCCGCGGCCGTCGAAGGGGCCGGTGCCGAGGATCTCGCGCAGCCGTTCGTCGACGGTGAGCCGGTTGGCGGCGAGGTCCCAGTCGAGGAAGCCGAGCCGGATGCCGTCGCCGCCGGGCACCGGCAGCGGCACCACCACGGGCGGCCCCTCCCCGCCGACCCGGTCGCCGTACGGGAGCAGGCCGGTGGCCAGGCGGTTGCCGGCGGTGCGCAACTGGCGGCGGGTGGCGGCGGGCGGGCGTCCGCCGCCGGCGGGCCAGAAGACGGCGATCACGCCGAAGGTCCGGTCGCCGGCGGTGACGGGGGTGGCGGCGGAGGCGTGCGCGTACGGGAGTCCGACGGCGAGCCGGGGGTAGCGGCGCATGGTCTCGTCGGCGTCGGCGAGCACGATGGTGCGGCCGCCGCGGTAGGAGTCGGCGACCGGCAGGGGTGCGGCGACGGCGATCCGCCGGAACGGTTCGAGCAGGCTGAGCGGGATGCCGACGACGGCGGCGACGGCCAGCGAGCGGCGGTCGGCGGAGTGCAGGTAGAGCACGCCCCCGTACGCGGCGGTGGACCGGACGGCGCGCAGCAGCCCGTCGGCGAGCAGCGGTTCGGCGGCAGCGTCCCAGCGCGGGCGGGCGTCGCCGCGCGGGGGGTCGGGGCGCGTCGCCGCTTCGGGGTCGGTCCGTGGGGGCGGGCCGGACGGGTCCGCCGGGACACCCGGGCGCATGTCTCACTCTGTACGCCGCCGGTCGGGCCGCGTCAAACGGGGGACGGCACCGGTCCGTCCGGGTGACGGCCCCTCGGCGCGCCGATATGACAAGTACGCCAAGGGGATCATCGGCCGGTATGCCGACACCCTCCGCCACACCCCCCGGTAGCACGCCCAACACGCCCAACACGCCCGGTACCCCCGGCTCCTCCGCCCCGGACGCCCGCACCCGCGCCCGCCGCTCCCGCCGCTCCGGTCCGGTCCGCCACCACCGCCGGGGCCTGGCCGCCCTCACCGCACTCGCCACCCTCACCGTCGGCTGCTCCGCCCTGCGCGCCCAGGACCCCGACCCCGCCCGCGCCTCCGCCCCGGCCGCCCCGCCCGCCGCCGGGACCCCCGCCGTCCAGGCCGCCCAGGGCCAGGCCGCACCCGCCCAGGGCGCCCAGCTCGCCCAGGCCCAAGCCGCCCAAGCCGCCCAAGCAGCGCAGGCCGCGCAGGCCGCCCTCGCGGCGATGCCCGCCGCCCGCCCGCAGGCCGCCGCCGGGCAGGAGCTGAACGGCCGGCTCGCCGCCGCCGAGCAGCAGGCGGGCATGCAGCGGGTCCTCGCGGCCGCCCGGCGCTGGGGCCTGGCCGCGCTCCCGCTGCGCCCGCCCGCCCCGCCCGCCGTCAAGCCGGAGCTGGCCGACGGGCCCGGCGTCAAGCGCCTGCCGGGGCTGCCGCCGGTGGTCTACCGCGTGCCGACCAGCGACAAGGTGGTGTTCCTGACCGTCGACGACGGCGCCGAGAAGGACCCGCAGTTCGCCGCCATGGCCGCCGAGCTGGGCGTCCCGATGTCGGCGTTCCTCTCCGACTACCTGGCCCGCTCCGACTACGGCTACTTCCGCAGCCTGCAGGCCCACGGGGTCACGCTCGACAACCACACCCTCACCCACCCCGACCTGCGCCGGCTGGGCCCCGACGCGCTCCAGCACGAGATCTGCGACCAGCAGGACCACCTCCAGCAGGAGTCCGGCACCCGCCCCCACCTGTTCCGGCCCCCGTACGGCGAGTACACCGAGGCGGCCCTGCGCACCGCCGCGTCCTGCGGCGTCACCGCCTTCCCGCTGTGGAACGAGGAGGCCTTCCCCGACCACCTGGAGTGGCGCTACGCCGACCAGAAGTTCCACCCCGGCGACATCGTCCTCACCCACTTCCGCGCCCCCTCCGGCGACTGGAAGGGCACCATGCCCGACATGCTGCGCCGGGTGGTCGACGCCGCCACCGCCCAGGGCTTCGCCATCGCCCGCCTGGAGGACTACCTCTGACCCGACGCCTCCGCGTCCGACCTCGGGCCCGTCCCCGCCCCCGCGTCCGACCCCGGGCCCGTCCCCGTCCCCGCCTCCGCGTCCGTCCCCGTCCCCGTCCGCTCCCCGGGCGCGGCGGCCACCGCGACCCGGGGCAGCGCGTGCGGGTGGTGCTCGCGCAGGAAGCCGACCAGGTGCTCGCGCAGGTCGCAGCGCAGCTCGAAGGCGTCGCTCGCGTTGGCGGCGGTGGCCAGGGCGCGCACCACCAGGGTGCTGGGGGTGGTGTCGACGACCTGCAGGGCGCTGCCCTCGCCGTCCCAGCGCGGGTTCTTGGCCAGGTAGTCCTCGAACTCGGCCCGCAGCAGGCCGACCGGCGTGCTGTGGTCGAGGTGCAGCAGCGCGGTGCCGGTGATCCGGTCGGAGCGGCGCGACCAGTTCTCGAACGGGCGCCCGGCGAAGTACGACATCGGCATCACGATCCGCCGCTGGTCCCAGGTGGCGATCACCACCGCGGTCAGGGTGATCTCCTCGACGGTGCCCCACTCGCCGCCGACCACCACCACGTCACCGATCCGGGCCAGGTCGCCGAAGGCCATCTGGATGCCCGCGAACAGGTTCGACAGCGCGCTCTGCGCGGCGATGCCCGCGACCACGCCGACCAGCCCGGCCGAGGCCAGCAGGCTGGTGCCGACCACCCGCACCGCCGGGAAGGTCATCAGCATCGCGGCCAGCGCCAGCAGCGCGATCGCCGCCTGCACGATCCGGCTCAGCAGCCCCACCTGGGTGCGGGCCCGCCCGGCCCAGGCGGCGTCCCGGCGGCGCACCGCGAGCCGCACCGCCCCGTCCAGCACCAGCGCGGCGGCCCGCGCGCCCAGCCAGCCGCACGAACCGATCGTGGCCAGCACCAGCAGGCGCCCGATCCCGCCGGGCGCCCGCACCCACGGCATCGCGGCCAGCAGCAGCCCGCAGCCGGCCACCGCGAGGATCGGGCGGCGGCAGCCGCGCAGCACCCGGGGCACCGTCCCGACCCGGGCCGGCAGCCGACGGGTGGTCACCTCCACGACCCGGTCCGCCCCGTACAGCAGCACCACCACCGCCGCACCGGCCACCGCCAGCCGCACCGCGCTCCACCACCACACCTGCCCGCCCTCCTCGCTCCCCGGCTCCGGATGTCCCCGGCCGCCTTTCCCTCCTGGGGGCGTTCACACCCTCCGGCCGGGCATACGCGCAGGTGCCGTCCGCCGCCGGACGGCCACCCCGCCGCCCGCCACCGGAGGAGCGCCCATGAACCCCGTCGAACGCGCCCTGCGCACCGTCGACCGCACCCAGCAGCGCCACCGGCCGCTGGCCGTCGTGGTCGGGGTGGTCAAGAAGTACGGGGACGACCGGGGCGGGCTGCTGGCCGCGCTGATCACCTACTACGGCTTCGTCTCGCTGATCCCGCTGCTGCTCCTGCTCTCCACCGCGCTCGGCTTCGTCCTGCACGGCCACCCGGACGCGCAGCGCGCCGTGGTCGACTCGGCGCTCGCCGACTTCCCGATCATCGGCGACCAGCTGCGCGCGAACGTGCACTCGGTGCAGGGCAGCGGCCTGGCCCTGGTGATCGGCGTGGCGGGCCTGCTGTACGGCGCGCTCGGCATCGCGCAGGTGCTGCAGCACGCGATGGCCGAGGTGTGGAACGTCCCCGGGGTGCGGCGGCCCGGCTACTGGCCCCGGCTCGGCCGCAGCCTGGCGCTGTTCGCCACGCTCGGCACCGGCCTGCTGCTGTCCACGGCCGCGGCCGCGCTGCTGGGCGCCGCACTGGGCGGCCCGGCCGCCCGGATCGGCGGACTGCTGCTGTCCGCCGCCCTCAACTCCCTGCTGTTCCTGGCCTGCCTGCGGATCCTCACCCCCAAACAGGTCCCGGCCCGCGCCCTGCGACCCGGCAGCCTCCTCGCCGGCCCGCTGTTCACCCTCCTCCAGGCGTTCGGCGCCGCCCTGGTCGCCCACCAACTCCGGCACGCCACCGCCGTGTACGGCTTCTTCGCCACCGTGATCGGCCTGCTCTCCTGGCTCTACCTGGCCGCCCAGATCACCGTCTACGCCGCCGAGTCCAACACCGTCCTCGCCCGCCGCCTGTGGCCCCGCTCCCTCCTCCAGCCCCCGCTGACCGGCCCCGACGAACAGGTCCTCGAAGACATCGCCCGCCAGGAGGAACGCCGCCCCGAACAGCACGTCGACGTCGACTTCACCGACACCCCGCCGGACGAGGCCCCGTCGGACGAGACCCCGTCGAAGGACTCCCGGCCGAAGGACTCGCCGTCGGACAAGCACTCGCCGGACGGCCGGGGCGGCGCCGCGGCGTGAGGTCCGCCGCGGGCCCTGCCGCGCGGCGGGGTGTCCATGATGCGGATGGCCCGGTGGGCGCGGGGGGCGGCGTGGTCGACTGGGCGGGAGATTCGCCGCCCGGCCGAAGGAGCTTCGCCATGCTGTCCGTGCTGCCCTCGCTCGACGGGCTGGAGTTCGCGCCGGTGGGCCGGGCGGAGCTGGGGGAGGTCGACCCGGGGACGCGGTTCGCCTACCACGAGGACGACGGGCTGGTGTGGGCCGACTACCGGGGCGGCGAGGTGGTGCACGGGCACCTGGTGGGCACCCGGACCGGGGACACCCTCGACTTCCGGTACGTGCAGCTCAACCGGGCCGGGGAGACCAGCTCGGGGCACTGCACCAGCGTGCTCACCAGGCTCCCGGACGGCCGGCTGCGGCTGGAGGAGAACTGGCGGTGGGAGTCCCGGCCCGGCGCGGGGACCAGCGCCGTCGAGGAGGTCCTGCCCGCCTGAGCCCGCCGGGGGCGGTGTCGGTGGGCGCCGGTAGCGTCCGGGCCATGACTGATCGTGAGACCTACGCCCCGCTGGTGTTCCTGGAGTACGACCACAGGCCGGGTTCGTACGGCCTGCTGCTGACCGACGACCGGATGGTCGAGGTGGACGAGGTGTTCGAGGCGGCGGGGCAGCAGAACGGGGGCTACGGCTGGGAGGCGGTGGCCCGTTCCGCGGTCCGGTCGCGGGCACCGCAGCTGGAGGGGCGCTTCCGGTACGACCCGGAGGCCGGCATGTTCGTCGCGTACGGGGAGGACGCGGCGGCGCTGCGCGAGCTCGGGGCGCTGCTGTCGGGGGCCTTCCACGACCGGCCGGCCCTGCGGGAGCTGATCGAGGCCGCCGAGCCCGACTGGTTCGACTGATCCGGCCGATCCGACCGATCCGGCCGGTGCGCACGCGCGGACGCCGACGGCCGCCCCTCCCGACATGAGGGGCGGCCGTCGGCGTCGTGCGGTGCGGTCCGGTCCGGTCCAGTCCTACCGGGGTCCTGCCGGCATCCGATTGGGGTCGATCAGAGGGAGAGGACCTGGCCCGGGTAGATGACGTCGGCGGAGGCGCCGATGACCTGGGCGTTGGCGCTGTACAGCGCGTCCACGGTGGTGCCGTTGGCGGCCGCGATGGCGCCCAGGGTGTCACCGGACTTCACGGTGTAGCTGCCGCCGGAGGTGGTGGCGGTGCTGCTCTTCTTCCAGGACTGGTGGCCCTGGCCGGAGGAGTACTTGCCGCTGCCGGAGGTGTTGGCGGAGGCGGCGTCGGAGCCCGAGTCGGTCTGGGTGGTGGCCGGCTTGGCGGACTTGGTGCTGGTGTTGCTGGTGCTGCTGTCGCCGGTGCTGCTGGAGGAGGACGAGGTCGACGGGGTCGACTTCGAGGAGCTCGCGCTGCTGCCGGTCGAGGAGGTGTCGACCTGGGCGGCGGCGCCGCCCTGGGTCAGACCGGCCTGCACGGAGCAGACGGGCCAGGCGCCCGGGCCCTGCGAGGCCAGCACCTTCTCGGCGACGGCGATCTGCTGCGCCTTGGTGGCCTGGGCGACCTTGTCCCAGGTGGACACGTCCGCGGCCGAGGCCGAGGTCGCCGCGACGAGGCCGGCCACCGGGAGAACGGCCACCGCACTGCCCGCGACGACGGCGGCCCGGACGCGGTTGCGCTTCCGGTTGCCCTGCTCGGCGGTGGTGGCGGTCTTGGTGGCGGCAGTCTCGTTACGGAAGATCATGCGATTCCTTTCGGATGCCCCGGGCAGGCAAGGCGGAACCAGGGGCCCGGACGGGCCCTGCGGTCTCTCGCGCTTGTGGATCGGACGGGGCGGTCGAGGTCCGACCTGCGCTCCGTCGCGGTCACCCTGCCCGTCGGGCGGCTCGGTGGCCGCACCGGGGCGTTGGTTTCGGGTGATCCCGGGTAGTGCGCCCTGCACTGGTTACGAAGCTACGGGCGCCCGGCCCGAACTCCAAGCATTCGAAGGTTTACGCAGGTCAAGGGCCCGTTACCGGCAGTACAGCGGCGGGCGGCGGGCGCCCCGACCGCGATTTTCCGGGCCCGGGCCGGGCCCGGCCGGCGGCCGTTGTGACCGGGCTCACCGGTTTTGGCCGCCCCGGACGGGGAACCGCGCACCCTCCGTGGCCCCCCGCTGACGGCGCGCCGACCGTCCAGCGATCCGCCTATGGGACGGGCCACAGCGGCCACCCGCCGTCCACCCCGCGGTCACCCGCCGTGACCGGGCCCCCGGCCCGAACTCCCCGGTCAGGACAGCGCGGTGAGCACCCGGGGCCCGTCCTCGGTGATGGCCACCGTGTGCTCGGAGTGCGCGCCGCGCGAGCCGTCCGCCGAGCGCAGCGTCCAGCCGTCCGCGTCCACCCGCAGCTTCGCCGAGCCGGTGCACCACCAGGGCTCCAGGGCGAGCGTCAGCCCGGGCTTGAGCTCCAGGCCGCGGCCGGGCCGTCCGACGTTCGCCACGTGCGGGTCCTCGTGCATGGTGCGGCCCAGGCCGTGGCCGCCGAAGTCGGTGTTGATCCGGTAGCCCGCGCCCTGGCCGACCGCGGCGATGGCCGCCGAGATGTCGCCGATCCGGTTGCCGGGCACGGCGGCGGCGATCGCCGCGTCCAGCGCGGTGCGGGTGGACTGCGCCAGCCGGACGTCCTGCTCGGCCGGGGTGCCGACGATGACGGTGACCGCCGAGTCGGCCACCCAGCCGTCGATCGACACCGCGAAGTCCAGGCTCAGCACGTCGCCGTCACGCAGCACGTAGGGGTGCGGCTGCCCGTGCAGCACCGCGTCGTTCACCGACAGGCAGATCACGTTCCGGAACGGGCCACGCCCGAAGGACGGGGCGTAGTCCCAGTAGCAGGACTCCGCACCGCGGTCCGCCACCAGCTTCCGGGCCCGCAGCTCCAGGTCCATCACGTCCCGCCCCACCTCGGCCAGCCCGGACAGCTCGGCCAGCGTCTCGGCGACGAACCGGCCGGTGACGGCCATCTTCTCGATCGCCTGCGGAGTCTTCAGCTCGATCACGGCACCGCTCCCTGCACGGCGGCCGCCCGGCCGCCCGGTCGAAAGAACCACCGGTATTCAAATACCGGCAGCGGACAGCGACACGCTAGCAGCCCCCCGGTATTCAAATACCAGGGGGCGGCCGAGTGGCGCGCCCGGCGGCGGCTGCGGCTGCGACTGCGGCTGCGATTGGTGGACAGCGATCGATGGACGGCGACTCCCGAGCCGCAGTCCGCGAGCGGCGGCCCCGGAGGCGGCCGAGTGGCGCGCCGGTGGGGATCCGGTCGCGGGAGGCGGGGCCGGTTCCTAGGGGGCAGCGGTCAGCGGCGGGGCTCGATCCGCAGGTCGCCGGTGGTCACCCGGCGGATGGGCTCGCTGGTCAGCAGGTCGTGCGGCTGGCCGAGTCCGATCGCGCTCGCCGCGTCCAGGCGGGCCAAGTGGGCGGGCGTGAACTCGACTTCGAGGGCGCCCAGGTTCTCCTCCAGCTGGGCGGGGGTGCGGGCCCCGATCAGCGTGGTCGCCACGCCCGGGTTCCGCAGGGTCCAGGCCAGCGCGACCTGGGCCGGGGTGCGGCCCAGCTCGGCGGCGACCTCCCGGGCGGCCCCGGCCACGGCCAGGTTGCGTTCGGTGAGCGTGCCCAGGGCGAGGTTGTGGCTCCTGCGGGTGCCGTCCCCGGCGCCGGCGCCCGTCACGGTCAGGTCGTCCCGGCCGTACTTGCCGCTGAGCACCCCGCCGCCCAGCGGCGAGTACGGCACCACGCCCAGACCCATCTCCCGGGCCATCGGAATCAGGTCGCGCTCCGCGGTGCGTTCGATCAGGCTGTACTCGAGCTGCAGCGCGACCAGCGGCGACCAGCCGCGCAGGTCGGCGACCGCCTGCATCCGGGACACCTGCCAGGCCGGGGTGTTGGAGATCGCCACGTACAGCACCTTGCCCTGCCGCACCAGGTCGTCCAGGCCGCGCAGGACCTCCTCCGCCGAGGTGCGGAAGTCCCAGACGTGCAGGTACAGCAGGTCGATGTAGTCGGTGTCCAGCCGCCGCAGGCTCCCCTCCACCGACCCGAACAGCGCCTTGCGGTGACCGCCCCCGGAGTTGGGGTCGCCGGGGCGGCGCAGCGTCGAGTACTTGGTCGCCAGCACCAGGCGTTCGCGTTCCTCGTGGGCGAACTCGCCCAGCAGGCGCTCGGAGCTGCCGTCGGTGTAGGTGTCGGCGGTGTCGAGGAGGTTGCCGCCGAGCCCGACGTAGTGGTCGAACAGCTTGCGGGCCTCGGCCCGTTCGGCGCCCCA
This sequence comes from Kitasatospora sp. NRRL B-11411, assembly GCF_000721345.1. Taxonomy (NCBI): domain Bacteria; kingdom Bacillati; phylum Actinomycetota; class Actinomycetes; order Kitasatosporales; family Streptomycetaceae; genus Kitasatospora; species Kitasatospora sp. NRRL B-11411. The sequence goes on from NZ_JOGH01000022.1 coordinate 9,156, forward strand.
GCCCCACTCGGTGCCGAAGGTCGCCGTGCCCAGGGCCAGCGGTGAGACCCGCAGTCCCGAGCGGCCCAGCAGCCGGTAGGCGTCGAGGGTCAGTGCCATCAGGTCCTCCTGTGCTCGTGGTCCGTTGCCGGAACCGAGTCTGTGGCGGCGGCGGCCCGCGGGTAAGGGACGGCGCTTCCTGGGAAGAGCGCTCCCACCCCGGCGGTTGGACCGCTCATGACGACCCGAGCGATGGACGCCGCCCAGGAGTTGGCCGCCTTCCTGCGGAGCAGGCGCGAACGCCTCGACCCCGACCGGCTGGGCCTGCCCTCGCACCGCCGGCCCCGGCGGACGCCGGGGCTGCGCCGGGAGGAGGTCGCCGAACTGGCCGGGGTCAGCACGGACTACGTGGTCCGGCTGGAGCAGGGCCGCGGGCTGCGGCCCTCGGCGGAGGTGCTGGGGGCGCTGGCCCGGGCCCTGAGCCTGGATCCGGGCGAACGCGACTACCTGTTCGACCTGGCCGGACACCGCCGCCCCGGCACCACCGGCGGGCCGGCCGCCGGCGCGGCGCCGGCGCCGGCGCTGGCCCGCCTGGTCGGCGACCTCTCGCCGCTGCCGGCCATGCTGCTGGACCACCGCTACGACATCCTCGCCTGGAACCCCGAAATGGCCCGGCTGCTACCGGACTTCGAGGCCGTGCCGCCGGCGCGGCGCAACGCGATGCGGCTGTGCCTGCTGCACCCGGCGATGCGCGGCTTCTACGCCGACCGGGAGCAAGCGCTGCGGGACGGGATCGCCCACCTGCGCGCGGCATGGGCCGCGCACCCGCAGGACCGGGAACTGTCCGCCCTCATCGCCGAGTTCGCCACCCAGGACGAGGACTTCGCCCGCCTGTGGGCCGAGCGGGAGGTCGGCGTCAACGGACGCGGCCGGAAGCTGCTGCGGCACCCGGTCGCCGGTCCGATCACCGTCGACTTCGAGATCCTGCTACCGCTCCAGGACCCGGAACTGCGGCTGCTGGTCTACCGCCCCGCGGACGAGGAGAGCCGCGCGTCCCTGGACCGCCTGTGCGCGCGGTGACCGGTGCCGGGGAGACCGGCGACTCGCGGTCGGCCGCGCTCAGTGGTTGCCGGTCCAGACCACCCGTCCGGCGAAGCCCCCGCGCTCCGCGGCCTTGCGGCGTCGGAGCTCCTCGACCCGGGCGAAGTCCGCTCCGTGGGCCGTTGCCAGTGCGCGGACCACCTCCAGCAGGTCGGCCAGTTCCTCCAGCACCTCCTGCTCGCCGTGAGCGGCCCGCACCTCGGCGGCCTCCTCGGACAGCTTGTCGCCGAGCCGGGCCAGGTACTCGGCCGCGTCGGCGACGTACACCTGCGGTTCCTTCCCGGCGGCCCGGATGATGGCCGGGATCCCGTCCCGGACCAGCTTGCCCGGGCCGGTCGGCGGATCAGCGAGCGGCTCGGCGGGCGGCTCGGCGAGCGGCTCAGCGGGCGGCATCGAGCAGCACCTCCACGGCGGCCCGGGCCCGGCGGGCGGGGGCGGGGTCGGCGTCGATCGCGGCGGTGACGATGGCGCCCTCGGCCAGCAGGTGGACGGGGGCCGGGTCGGCCAGGCCCGCGGCGCGCGACCAGTCGGCGAGCTGGGCGTGGAAGGCCGCCTTGTGGGCGCGCACCTCGGCGAGCACGGCCGGGGAGGACGGGCCCAGCTCGCCGAAGGCGTTGATCCAGGCGCAGCCCCGGTAGCCGGGCTCGGCGAACCAGCGGCCCAGCCAGTCGAACGCGGCCAGCAGCCGGGCCCGCGGCTCGGACTCCGCCTCGACGGCGGCGGCCAGCCGGGCCCGCCAGCGCAGGTCGCGGCGGCGCAGCACGGCCACCACCAGGTCGTCCTTGGCGGGGTGCAGGCGGTAGATCCGCTTGAGCGGCAGGCCGGAGGCGGCCCGGACCTCGTCCATGCCGACGGCGCGGACGCCCTTCTCGTAGAACAGCGCCTCGGCGGCGTCGAGCAGCGCCTCGCTGTCCTGGCGGGTCTGCTCCTCGGTGGGCGGGGCGGGCATCGGCGGCTCCGGTTCGGCGGTCTTCGGGCGTGCTTGACGTGGAGAACGGTCGTTCCCTAGCGTAGGGCCCGCCAGAGTGGAGAACGACCGTTCTCCACCTCGCCGAACCGCTGGAGGCCGCCGTGCCCGAGGACCGCCCGCCGCTCCCCCCGTTCACCCGCGCCACCGCCCTGGCCAAGGTCCGGGCCGCCGAGGACGCCTGGAACACCCGCGACCCCGCCGCCGTCGCCCGCGCCTACACGCCCGACACGGTCTGGCGCAACCGCGACACCTTCCTCACCGGCCGCGCCGAGGTCACCGCCTTCCTCACCGCCAAGTGGCAGCGCGAACGGGAGTACGCCCTGCGCAAGGACCTCTGGGCGTTCGAGGACGACCGGATCGCCGTCCGCTTCCAGTACGAGTGGCACGACGCGGACGGCCAGTGGTGGCGCAGCTACGGCAACGAGCTGTGGGAGTTCGACCCGCACGGCCTGATGCGCCGGCGCGAGGCCAGCATCGACGACGTCCGGATCGACGCCGCCGACCGCCGCATCCACGGCCCCCGGCCCGCCGACGAGCGGAACGGGCCGGAACTGCCGCTGCGCTGAGCCGCCCGCCTGGGCGGTGGGCGGGGCGGTTCAGTAGCGTGTCCGCATGGTGCGAGTCCCCCTGACCCCCGAGCAGATCGAGGCCGGCCGCCGCCTGGGCGCGCTGCTGCGCGAGACCCGGGCCGGCCGCGACCCCGCCACCGTCGCGCAGAGCGCCGGGATCTCCCCCGAGACGCTCCGCAAGATCGAGATGGGCCGCCTACCCAGCCCCGGCTTCGGCACCGTCGTCGGCCTCTGCGCCGCGCTCGACCTCCCCCTCGACACCGCGGCCCACGTCTGGCTCGGCGAGCCCGCGGGCTGACGCGGCGTCAGGCGGCCGTCCGGGCAGCTCGGCAGGTCGGGCGACTCGGTCAGGTCGGGCGGTTCGGCAGGTCAGGTCGGTCGGGCGACTCGGTCAGGTCGGGCGGCTCGACGGGTCGGGCCGGTCAGTCGAGGACCAGGTGCTGGCGGCCGTCGATGAGCTCGCGGACGGCGTCCAGGTGGCCGGCGTGGGTCGCGGTCTCGGTGATCACGTGCAGGACCACCTCGCGCAGCGTGTCGTAGCGCCAGGAGCCGAAGAAGTCCGGCCACCAGGCCGGGGGCGCGTCGAGGTCGGCGGTGGCGAGGAAGGCGTCGGCGCGCGCCGCCTCCGTGCGGTAGAGCGCGAAGACCTCCTCGGCGCTCCGCTCCGGGTCGGGCCGCCAGGCGTCGGCCCCGGTGCCGAGGATCTCGTCGATCGCGTGCTGCTCCCCCGCCGCGACCGCGCGGAACCAGAACTTCTCGTCGTCCAGGGCGAGGTGGTGCACCAGCCCGAGGCACGTCCAGCCGGAGGGGAGCACCGGGCGGCGCAGCGCCGCCTCGTCGAGGCCCGCCAGGATGTCCAGGACGTGCTTGCGCTTGCCGTTCAAAACGCCCAGCAGCGTGGTGAGTTCAGTGTCGGCCATGGGCCGGACCGTACCCCGCTCCACCGACAGCCGCCCCCGCCGCCGCCCGGCTCAGACCCGGGCCACGATCGCGTAGCGCTCGTCCCGCACCGGGCCGCCCCAGAGCTCCTCGTCCGCTTCGAGCGATTCGACCTGCAGCTCGCGGACCAGCGGGCGGAGCGCGGCGGTCAGGGCGGACGCCGTGATGCCGCCGGCCCAGGGCAGGCCCTCCGCGCCGGGGGCGTAGGGCTCGACGGCCGCGCCGGCCTCCCGCCAGCGGCCCTCGACCAGCACCAGGCGACCGCCCGGACGCAGGCGGGCGGCCCACTCCCGGAGGGCGGCGTGCGGGTCCGGGAGCGTCCAGAGCAGGTGCCGGCAGAGCACCGCGTCGTAGCGCCCGTCACCGGTCGGGGGGCGGCTCGCGTCGCCGACCAGGAAACTCCCCGCCAGCCCGGCCGCGGCGAACTTGGCCCGGGCCAGGCCGACCATCGCCGGGGCGAGGTCCACGCCCGTCACCCGGTGCCCGGCCTCGGCGAGCAGCACCGAGAGCGAACCCGTGCCGCACCCGGCGTCCAGCACGTCGAGCCCCGCGCCCGGCAGCCACCCGGCCAGCCGGCGGCGCCAGGCCCCCCTGGTCCCGGCCGCGCGCAGCCCGTGGTCGGGCTCCCGGTCGAACCCGGGGGCGGCATCGTTCCAGTACGCGGCGATCGAGTCGAGCGGTCCGTCCATCCGGGCACGCTCCCACCCGCCACTGACACTCCCCGATCCCCCGACCCCCGCTCCCCGACCCTCGTTCCCCGGACCGGCGGGCGGGGCGGGTCAGCCGTGCCGGGATCCGCCGCGACGGCGGTGGGCCGCGGCGACGGCCCGGACCGAGCGGTAGGAGAGCACCGCGAGGGTCGACTCGGCGGACAGCACGGCGGCGGTGCTGCGCCAGGAGCCGAGCGACAGGACGGAGAGCGCCGAGCCGACCGAGCCGAGGGACAGCACGGAGCCGACCGAGCCGATCGACAGGATCGACCCCACCGAGCCGATCGACAGCAGGGAGCCGGTGGAGCCGAGCGAGAAGCCGCGGGCCGCCGCTGCCCGCAGCCGTCGCGCACCGGTGCCCGGGGCGGGTGGTGGAACGGACATGTCCCCTTCTCTCTCTTCCCCGGGCCGGTCGCCGGTGCCGGCCCCCAGCCTTCCGCCGGGCCGCCGCCCGCGCAAAGGCGCCGGTCGGGGGGGGTGGTGGGGGCGGGGCTGGACGGCGGGGCTGCTTGGATGGGGCGTTCGCCGGACAGACGGGATCCGGTCGGTCCGGTCGGTCCGGTCGGTCCGGTGGTCGGGTGCGGTGGAAGGAGCGGGTTCGAGTGCACGGGGTGTCCGCCGAGGTGCTGTCGCTGGTGTTGCTGGCGGCGGTGCTGGGGTGTGCGGTACGGCGGCCGTTCGGGTGGCCGGAGGCGGTGGTGGCGGTGCCGGCGGCGGGGCTGCTGGTGGCGGTGGGGGCGGTGTCGCCGGGCGCGGCGTGGGCCGAGGTGGAACGGCTGGCGCCGGTGGTGGGGTTCCTGGCGGCGGTGCTGGTGCTGGCGCAACTGTGCGACGACGAGGGGCTGTTCGAGGCGTGCGGGCGCTGGATGGCGGGGGCGTCGGGCGGGCGGCCGGTGCGGTTGCTGGGGCAGGTGTTCGCGGTGGCGGCGCTGGTCACGGCGGTGCTGAGCCTGGACGCGACGGTGGTGCTGCTGACGCCGGTGGTGATCGCCACGGCGGGTGCGCTGGGGGTGCGGGCCCGACCGCACGTGTACGCGTGCGGGCACCTGGCGAACAGCGCGTCGCTGCTGCTGCCGGTCTCCAACCTGACCAATCTGCTGGCGTTCGCCGCCAGCGGTCTGGGGTTCGGCCGGTTCACGGCGCTGATGGCGCTGCCGTGGCTGGCCGCGGTGGGGGTGGAGTACCTGGTGCTGCGGCGGTGGTTCGCGGCGGAGCTGGCGGTGCCGGCCGAGCGGCCGGTGGCGGCGGGCGGGGTGCGGCTGCCGCGGTTCGCGCTGGGGACGGTCGCGGGGACGCTGGCCGGCTTCGTGCTGGCCTCGGCGGTCGGCGTGTCCCCGGCGTGGGCCGCGGCGGCGGGTGCGCTGGTGCTGGCGGTGCGGGCGCTGGCCGGCCGGCGCAGCACGCCGCGGCGGATCCTGTCGGCGGCGGCCGTCCCGTTCCTGGCCTTCGTCCTGGCGCTGGGCGTGGTGGTGCGGGCGGTGGTGGACAACGGGCTGGCCGGGCGGCTGGCGGCGGTGGTCCCGGCGGGTGACGGGCTGCCGGTGCTGTTCGCGCTGGCGGGGCTGGCGGCGGTGCTGGCCAACCTGGTGAACAACCTCCCGGCGACGCTGCTGCTGGTCCCGCTGGCCGCCCCGTCCGGTCCGGGCCCGGTGCTGGCGGTGCTGCTCGGCGTGAACCTCGGCCCGAACCTGACGTACGCGGGCTCGCTGGCCACCCTGCTGTGGCGCCGGATCACCCGGGAGCGGGCGGTCGACGACGGCGGGCCGCGGCTGTTCACGGCGCTCGGCGCGCTCGTCGTCCCGGCCACCCTGGCGGTGTCGGTGCCGGCCCTGTGGGTGTCGCTGCGCCTGTTCTGACCGGGCCCGGGGGCGGTCCGGCCGCCCGGTGTCCGCGCAGGCCGGCGGCGGGATCGCCGGGTCCGCCGGGCGGGCTGACGGGGTGTCGGGGCCGGTCCGCCGGGTTTTCCGGCAGCCGGGGGTGTGAGATCCGCCACGGCCGGGGGAATTGCGTAGACGCGCCCGGGTGCGGCAGGGTGAATCGGCGTCAGGCCCTGCGTACGGCCCTGCGCGCCCGCCAACTCCGGTCGGTGGACGGACAACTGAACACCGCGAGGCCGTACGCCGCTCGATCCCGCCGACTTCCCCGGGCCCGCCCGGGGGGACGGCCGAGCCCGTGCCTCCCGTGACCGGTGTTCGACGGAGGCCAGTGCCAGGGGCAGATACGCGCCCGGACGGTCACACGCCGGGCGACGCCGGAAGGAAAGCATGTGACTCGGATCTCGGTCCGGGGCGTCGCTGTCGCCTCCGCCACCGCGGTGACCGCCGTCGGAGCGGTCGTCGGTGCGGCGTCCGGCAGTGAGGGCAAGACCGTCCAGACGGTCGACGTGGCGAGCGCGACCCTGCTCGCCGACGCGCCCACCGGTGCGCAGGCCCAGAGCGTCGGCGACGGCATCAGCCGCCAGGCGAACGCCCAGCAGGTCTCCGCCGACACGGCCGCCAAGAAGGCCGCCGCCGAGGCCGCCCGGCAGAAGGCCGCGGCCGACGCCCAGGCGAAGGCCGACGCGGACAAGGCCGAGGCCGACGCCAAGGCGGCCGCGGAGAAGGCCGCCGCCGAGGCGAAGGCGGCCAAGGACGCCGAGGCGAAGCGGGCCTCCGAGCAGGCCAGCCGCGACTCCGCGCGCAGCGTGCTCGCCAGCATCCCGGCCGGTTCGGTCCAGGACATCGCGCGGCAGATCGTCGGCGACGACACCCAGTTCCAGTGCTTCAGCCAGATCGTCACCTGCGAGAGCGGCTGGGACTACACCGCCACCAACTCCTCCTCCGGTGCCTACGGCCTGGTCCAGGCGCTGCCGGGCTCCAAGATGGCCTCGGCCGGCGCGGACTGGCGGACCAACCCGGCGACCCAGGTCAAGTGGGGCCTCAACTACATGAACAGCCGCTACGGCAGCCCGTGCGGCGCCTGGTCGTTCTGGCAGTCGCACCACTGGTACTGATCCCGGCTGGTACTGATCCCGGCCGCCGGTTCCGGCCGCGGTTCGAAGGCCCGCGCGTCCCTCCGGGGAGGCGCGGGCCTCACCGTTGCGGCCAGCCGTCCGGCAGGGCGAGCACCGGTCCTCCCCCGTTTCCGCACGTCCCCCTCACCCCTCCCGTCCGTTCCCGCCGCGGGAGTCGTCCGGGGGCTCACTAAGCTTCGCGTCTGCCGAGGATTTCCTTCCGCTTTTTGCGTTATCCGCCGGGGGCCGACGGATCTCCGAAGGTGTGAGGGCAGGACGCGAGAACACGAGGACGGGCCGGGCTGTGGACAGTGGGCGGGTGGCGGCGCTGGTCGGGCGGGCGCAGCACGGTGACCGGCAGGCGGTGGCGGAGCTGGTCGGCGGGCACCTGCCGCTGGTGTACAACGTGGTGGGGCGGGCCCTGTCGGGGCACCCGGACACCGACGACGTGGTGCAGGAGACCATGCTGCGGGCCGTGGACGGCCTGGCCGGGCTGCGTGACCCGGCCGGGTTCCGCAGCTGGCTGGTGGCGATCGCGCTGAACCAGGTGCGGCGCCGGTTCCGGGACGAGCACGCGCTGGACGCGGTGCCGGACCCGACGGCGGTGGCCGACCCGGCGGCGGACTTCGTGGGCCTGACGATCGTCCGGCTGGGCCTGTCCGAGCAGCGCCGCGAGGTCGCCGAGGCGACCCGCTGGCTGGACGGCGGGGACCGCGAGCTGCTGGCGCTGTGGTGGCTGGAGGCGGCGGGCGAGCTGTCCCGGGCCGAGCTGGCGGCGGCGCTGGAGGTGTCGCCGCAGCACGCGGCGGTGCGGGTGCAGCGGATGAAGGGGCAGCTGGAGGCGGCCCGGGTGGTGGTGCGGGCGCTGGCCGCGGTGCCGGGCTGCCCGTGGCTGGCGGAGCTGACGGCCGGCTGGGACGGCGTGCCGGGCGCGCTGTGGCGCAAGCGGATCGGGCGGCACGCCCGGGAGTGCGCGGTGTGCGGGGAGCAGCGCCGCGGCCTGGTCCCGGCGGAGGGGCTGCTGGCCGGGCTGGCGCTGGTCCCGCTGCCGGACGGGGCGCAGTTCGGCGCGGGACTCGGCCCGGACCTCGCCGCGGGCCCCGGCGACGGCTTCGCCCCCGACTTCGACCCCGGCTCCGGCGGCTACGACGGCCCTGGCTACGACGGTGGTGGTGGCGGCGTTCCGGGGTCCGCCGGGCCCGGGCGGGCGGTGCACCGGCGGGGGTCGTCCTCGGGCGGTTCGCACCGGGCGGGGGCGCGGCGCGGGCACCGGCGGGCCCGGCGGCGCGGTCCGGCCCCGGTGGTGCTGGGCGGCGGGGTGGTGGCCGCGGTGGCGGTGGTGGTCGGGCTGCTGGTGGTGGTCGGCGGGTCGGACGCGCCGTCGGCGGTGGACACGGCCGAGCAGGCGCCGCAGTCCGCGGTCGCGCTGGTCGACCCGGCGCAGGGCACCGCCCCGGCGCCGGACGGGGACCCGTCACCGTCCGCCTCGGCGTCCGGGTCCGGGTCGGCCGCCCCGTCGCCGTCGGCCCCGCCCTCCCCCAGCCAGGTGCCGTCGCCGTCCGCGTCCTCGGCGCCGGCCGCGCCCGCCGCGTCGGCGACCCCGGCGGCCCCGACCGCGAACGCCGCCTCGGCGACGGCCGCGAAGCGCTCGGCGGATCTGGCGCAGCAGGTGGTGGACCTGGTCAACTCGCAGCGTTCGCAGGCGGGTTGCGGTCCGGTGCGGTCCAACGCGAAGCTGGCGACGGCGGCGCAGCGGCACTCCGAGGACATGGCGGCGCGCAACTTCTTCGACCACACCAACCCGGACGGCGCCGGCCCGCAGCAGCGGATCGACGCCGCCGGGTACGCGTGGAGCGGCTGGGGCGAGAACATCGCGCGCGGGCAGAAGGACGCGGCCGCGGTGATGGACAGCTGGATGAACAGCCCGGGCCACCGGGCGAACATCCTGAACTGCAAGTTCACCGAACTCGGGGTGGGTGTCCACCTGGGCAGCGGTGGGCCCTGGTGGACGCAGGACTTCGGCACGCCGCGCTGAGGCCGCCGCCGGCCGTCCCGCCGTCGCCGCTGCCGACCGTCCCGCCGCGGGGCCGCCCCCCGCTCCGGGCCGGGCGGTCAGTCGGCGGCGGCGTGCGTCCCTTCGCGTGGGCGGGGGACGGCCTCGGCGACCTCGGCGGTCTCGGCGGCGTCCGCGGTCAGGAGGGGCTCGCGCAGGTCGGCCAGTGCGTCGTCCACCGAGTCGTGGACGTCGAAGATCCGCTCGATCCCGAACAGCTGGAGGATCTTGCGGGTGTGGACCTCGGGTCCGGGCAGGACCAGCCGGAGTTGTCCGTCGCGGGAGGACAGCATGCGGCGGGTGGCCACCAGGACGGCGAAACCCGTGGAGTCGCAGAAGTCGACCCGGCTGATGTCGACCACCATCCGCAGACAGCCGTCGGTGACCAGTCGCTGCAGGCGTTCGCGGAGGGCGGCGACTCCGCTGATGTCCACCTCTCCGGCCACCTGGACCACTGTCCAGCCGTATCGCTCCCCGTAGCTCACGCTCAATGCCACGCTGTTGCCTTTCTCTGGTGTCGCTTGGGGTATGCGGCCCCTGCCCGTTTCCTCCGGCGGCAACCCTGTTCCGGGTGATGATTTGGCGGCTGGGCGGAGGAATTTCCGCGAAATGTCATGCGCAGGGTCCGCTCGACGGCGGAATTCGCGGTCCGATCCGATGATCTGCACAGGATTTACTCCGGTTGGCGGTACCGCGGGCCGGTGCCAGGCTGGGAAGGAGTGCCCGGAGAACGCCCGGAGAACGCCCGGCGAAGGGAGAACGCCGTGATCACCACCGACTTCGTGCCCGGCTCACCGTGCTGGCTGGACCTGGGAGCACCCGACGTGCCCGCCGCCGCCGCGTTCTACGGACCGGTGCTGGGCTGGGAACTCGCCCCGCCGCCCGGCTCGGACGACTTCCTGCTCGCCACCGCGGCCGGCCGGACCGCGGGCGGGATCGGCCCGCTCACCGAGCGCGGCGCCCGCTCCGCCTGGATGCCGTACTTCTTCACCCCGGACGTCCACGAGACCGCCGCCTCCGTCCTGCGCGCGGGCGGCACCGTCCGGGTCGAGCCCCGGGACGTGCCCGAGTGGGCCTCGCTGGCCCAGTTCACCGACCCGCAGGGCGCTCAATTCGCTGTCCTCACCCCGGGCCCGGTCGGCGGGCTCGGCGCCGTCGACGGCCCGGGCGGGCTGTGCTGGACGGAGCTCTACACCACGGACGCGGCGGGCGCGCTGGCCTTCTACGAGACGGTCTTCGGCTGGCAGCACGAGGACACCCCGATGCCGGGCGGCGGCGACGGCGTCTACACCATCGTCACCCCCGCCGGGCAGCCCGCCGAGCGCATGCACGGCGGCATCCTCCAGGTCGGCCCGGCCGAGCTCACCCTCTCCCGCGGCACCCCCTCCTGGCACCCGGTCTTCACCGTGCCCTCCTGCGACGAGGCCGCGGACCGGGTCCGCGACCGGGGCGGCATCGTCGTCATGGGGCCCGAGACCGCCCCGGGCATCGGCCGGATGGCGGTCTGCACCGACCCGTCCGGCGCGGACTTCGTGCTGATGACCCCGGAGCGCTGAGGCCCACCGGGGCCGGACGGCGCCGAAGCAGGACGGCGCCGGAACAGGACAGCGTCGGGGCAGGGCGGCGCCGGAGCAGGACGGTCAGAGCTGGGCGTCCTGCTGCTGGCGGAGGATCGCGCGGAGGCGGTGGCCGGTGGCGTCCGGGGCGATCAGCGGGTCGGGGTAACCGGCCGGGCGGTGCGGGGACCGCCAGGGGCGGTGGATCTCGCGGCCGGGCAGGTGGGCGAGTTCGGGGACCCAGCGGCGGACGTAGGCCCCGTCCGGGTCGTGGCGGTCGGCCTGGACGAGCGGGTTGAGGACCCGGTTGGGGCGGGTGTCGGTGCCGGTGCCCGCGACCCACTGCCAGTTCAGCTGGTTGTTGGCGAGGTCGCCGTCGACCAGGTGGTGCAGGAAGTGCGCGGCGCCGGGCCTCCAGTCCTGGTGGAGGGACTTGGCCAGGAAGCTCGCGGTGAGCAGCCGGGCCCGGTTGTGCATCCAGCCGGTCTCGGCGAGCTGCCGCATGCCCGCGTCGACGATCGGGAACCCGGTGCGGCCGTCCCGCCATGCCTCGAACTCGCGGTCGTCCCGGTGCCAACCGCCCTTGCGGGGGCGGTAGTCGGCGTGGGCGGCGTCGGGCCGGGCGGCCAGCACCTGGTGGTGGAAGTCGCGCCAGACCAGCTGCCGGACGAAGGCTTCCGCGCCGGGGCCGCCGCGGCGTTCGGCGAGTTGGGCGAGTTCGTTGGCGGACAGGCAGCCGAAGTGCAGGTACGGCGAGAGGTGGGAGGTGCCGTCGGCGGCGAGGTCGTCGTGCAGGTCGGCGTAGCGGTCGCCGTGCCAGTGCTGCCAGGCCCGGCGGGCGGCGCCCTCGCCGGGGGCGGGGAGGCTGCGGGCGGTGGGGGTCGCGGTGGGCAGCGGGGCGCCGTGCAGGCCCTCGGGGGTGTGCAGGGCGCGCGGGGGCGGCAGCGGGGTGCGGCGGACGGCCTGCTGCCAGGCCCGCTGGTAGGGGGTGAAGACGGCGTAGTGGTCGCGGCCGACGGGGTGCACCGCCCCGGGCGGGACGGCCGTCAGCGAGCCCTCGTGCACCCGGAGCCGGTCGCCCAGCGCCCGGCGCAGCCGCTGCTCGCGGCGGCGGGCGTACCCGCTGACCCCGGCGGCGACGTGCACGGTGGCCGCGCCGGTCTCGGCGGCGAGCTTCGCGGTCTGCTCGGCGGTGTCGCCCTCCCGCACCAGCAGCCGGCCGCCGGCCCGGCGCAGCGCGGCGTCGAGGTCGGCGAGGCAGCCGGCCAGGAACGCGGCCCGGTTGGGGGCGGCGAAGCCGGCCGCGGCGACCGCCGGGTCGGTGACGAACAGCGGCACCACCTGGTCGGCCCCGGCGCGGGCGGCGTGCAGGGCGGGGTTGTCGTGCAGGCGCAGGTCCTGGGTGAACAGGACGACGGCGAGAGTCATGGTGCTGGTTTCCGTACGGGTGCCTGGCGGTGTCGACATGACGGCCTGTCGACCTCGATGCGGTCGGGCGGCCGGTCGAACACCTGGGTGGACTGCGGCGGGGACGGGTGTCCCCCGCCCGGTCTTCGGAGCCGCGGCCCGAACGGATGGGTTCCGGGCGCGCGACAGCGGTACTGTCGGCCCGTCCCCTCTCCGCACCGACCACCGGGAGCCGTACCGTGCACCAGCTCAGCCCTGCCGACGTCCGGGCCGCCGCCGACCGGATCGCGGGTGCGGTCCGCCCGGTCCGGGTGGTGCCGGGCGGACCCGGCGGAGTGTGGCTGGCCCTGGAGCACATGCAGCACACCGGCTCGTTCAAGGCCCGCGGCGCGGTCAACTTCCTGCGCGCCCACCGGGACGCGGGCACCCTCCCGGACGCGGGCGTCACCATCGCCTCCGGCGGCAACGCGGGCCTGGCCTGCGCGTGGGCCGCCCGCCAGGAGGGCGTGCGGGCCACCGTGTTCCTCCCGGTGAACGCCCCCGCCGTGAAGGTCGCCCGGCTGCGCGGCTACGGGGCCGACGTCCGGCTGGCGGGCGACGAGTACGCGGAGGCCCTGGCGGCCTGCGAGGAGCACGCGGCGGCGAGCGGCGCGCTCGCCTCGCACGCGTACGACCACCCGCTGGTGGCCGCCGGGGCGGGCACCCTGCTGGCCGAGATCCGCCGGCAGGTCCCGGACCTGGACACCGTGGTGGTCTCGGTCGGCGGCGGCGGTCTGTTCGCGGGCGTCGCCACCGCGGCCCGCGAGCACGGGGTGCGGACCGTCGCCGTCGAACCGGAGAACTGCCGGGCCCTGCACGCCGCCCTGGCCGCCGGCGCCCCCGTGGACGTCCCCGTCGACTCGGTCGCCGCCGACTCGCTCGGCGCCCGCCGCGCCTCCGCCGACGCCCTCGCCGCGGCCCGGCACGCGACGGTCCGCACCGCCCTGGTCCCGGACACCGCGATCGTCCGGGCCCGCCACCACCTCTGGGAGGACCACCGCCTCGCCGTCGAACACGCCGCCGCCACCGCCCTGGCCGCCCTCGGCACCACCTACCACCCCGCCGAGGACGAACGGGTCTGCGTCGTCCTGTGCGGCGCCAACACCGACCTGACCACCCTGACCACCCCGGCCGCCTGAGCCCTGGCCCCCGCCAGCAGCAGCGAAACTGACCCTCCGTCGTCCGCATCGCCCCCCTGGAGTTCGGGGATCCGGCTGCCGCCTCCTCACCACCAGTCCCCGCCAGCGGCAACGAAACTGACATCCCGTCACCTGCTCCGCCCCCTAGAGTTCGGGGGTCCGGCCGCCGCCCGCCCCTCTCTGCCACCTCACCGCCAGCCCCCGCCAGCCCCCGCCAGCAGCAGCGAAACTGACGCCCCGTCGTCCGCTCCGCCCCCTAGAGTTCGGAAGTCCGGCCAACGGAGGGGAACGGGGATGGCACAGGGGTTCGAGGAGTTCTTCCGGGCGGCGACCGGCCACCGGCCGTACGCCTACCAGCGGGTGCTCGCGGAGGACGGGCTGCCGCGTTCGGTGCGGGTGCCGTCGGGGGGCGGGAAGACCGCGGGGGCGGTGCTGGCCTGGCTGTACCGGCGGACGGTGGCCGCGCCGGAGGCGACCGCTCGGCGGCTGGTGTACGTGCTGCCGCAGGGCAGCCTCGCGCACTGGACGCACGCCCGGATCGGCCGCTGGCTGCACCGTCTCGGTCTCGCCGACGCCGTGGACCTGCACCTGCTCGCCGGGCCGGACGGCCAGAACGGCGCCTGGCGGCGCCACCCGGAGCGGAGCGCGATCCTGGTCGGCACCCACGACGTGCTGCTGAGCCGGGCGCTGATGCGCGGTCTCGCCGACAGCCGGACGATGGCGCCGGTCTCGTTCGGGCTGCTCAACAACGACGCGCACTGGGTGTTCGACGAGGCGGGCCTGCTGGGCCCGGGCCTGCCGACGGGCGAGCGGCTGCAGGCGCTGCGCGAGGCGCTGGGCACGACGGCGCCGACCGGCAGCACCTGGATGTCCGCGGTCGGCGACGGCAGCGCTCCCCCGGCCGGGCCCGGCCCGGCCCCGGTGCGCCGGATCCGGCAGCTGCACCCGGACCCGGAGCGGTACGTGGCCGACCTGGTGGCGGCGCTGGGCGCCGCGCACCGGCCCGGCACCCGGACGATCGCCGCGCTCGGCTCTCCGGCCCGGGCCCGCGCGGTGCACGCCGCGCTGCGGGCCGCGCACCCGGGGCGGCCGGTGGCGCTGCTGCTCCCGTACCACCGTTCCGCCGAACTCCCGCTGCCCACAAGGGAGTCGGCGGACGGCTTCCTGGTGGTGACGCGGGCGCTGGACGCCGGTTCCGACCTGTCGGGCCGCACGGTGCTGACCGAACTCGCGCCGTGGAGCGCCCTGGTCCAGCGCGCCGGGCGCTGCAACCGGCACGGCGAGCACCCGGACGGCGGCGACCTGCTGTGGTGCGTCCCGCCGGAGGGCCCGGGGCCGGACGGCGCGGTGGCCCGGTGGCTGACGGCGCACGAGGGGGCGGCCGTCACCGCCGCCGACCTGTTCGCCGTCGACGCACCCCGCTCCCCCGTCCCGGAGCCCGCGCCGGACGCGCCGGACGCACCGAACGTGCCAGACGTACCGAACGCGCCGAACGCGCCGAACGCGCCGGACGCGCCGGACGCGCCGGACACGCTGGGCGGGCCCGAGCTGGTGGCGCTGTTCGACACCGCGCGCGGGGCCGGGCCGGCCGGGGCCTGGCCGTGGGTGCAGGCCGCGGCGGACCGGACGGTCTTCGTCGCCTGGCGCGCGTTCGGGCCGGACGGGCCCGCGCCGGAGGAGCCGGAGCCCGGGCGGCACGAGCAGTGCGAGGCGCCGCTCGCCGAGGTCGCGGCGTGGCTGGCGGCTGCGGCGGCGGCGGAGGAGGAGGGGGACGGCGGCGGGGCCTGGCTGCGGGACCGGGTCGACGGCCGGTGGCGGCGGGCGGTGGCCGCGGACCTGTGCGCGGGCGCGGTGCTGCTGCTCGACGCGGCGCGCGGCGGCCACCTGTCCGGCACCGGCTGGACGCCCGGCAGCCGCACCCCCGTGCCCTCGCTGTTCACCGGCCGCACGCCCCCGGCGACCGCGTGCGCCGCCTGGGTGTCCCTGGAGCAGCACCTGCGGGAGACCGAGGAGGAGGCCCGCGCCCTGACCGCCGCGCTGCCCGGCCTGACCGGGCCGCAGCGGGAGGCGGTGGCCCTCGCCGCCCGGCTGCACGACCTCGGCAAGTGCCACCGCGTCTTCCAGGACAAGCTCCGCGACGGCGGCGGCGACCCGCCCGAGGGGCTGCTCGCCAAGTCCAAGGCCCCCTGGAGCAACGGCACTTCGTCCCGGCCGTTCTTCCGGCACGAGCTGGTCACCGCGCTCCTGCTGCTGGCGGGCGACCACTGGCACCCGCCCGGCACGGACCCGTCCCTGGTCGCCTACCTGGCCGCCGCCCACCACGGCCACGTCCGGGTCACCGTCCGCCCGGAGCCCGGCGAGGCCGCCGCCGCCCTGTTCGGCGTCCGCCCCGGCGACCGCACCCCGCCGTTCGCCCTGGCCACCGGCGAGCGCTTCCCGGCCCTGGAGCTGGCCCCGGCCGACCCGTTCCGCCCGGACGGCCCCTGGCCCCGGCTGGTCGCCGCGCTGCTGGCCGACCCGGGCCTCGGCCCGTTCCGCCTGGCCCACCTGGAGGCCCTGGTGCGCACCGCCGACTGGCGTTCCAGCGCCCGCCACGACGGCCCCAACCCGCAGGCCCCGCAAGGGTGATCGGGCCGCCCCGGGCCCTCCGGCGCAACCATCCGATGATCCACTCGTTGGTCCGTCCGACGTACCCGGCTTTGCCGCCGAGCCTTGGAGGGGCCGATGGATCTCAGGACACTGCCGCGGCCCCGGGCGGTCGGGGGCGGCGGGCGGCCGGAGTCCGCGGAGGCGGTGCTGGTGCGGCACTACCGGCACCTGGTGGGGATGGCGTACCTGACCCTGCCGGCCGACCGGGGGCGGCACGCCCGGGTGGTGGCGGCGCACGCGGTGGTGCAGCGGGCGCTGCCGGTGGCGGGCGGGAAGGTCGCCGGGCAGCAGGGGTACGACGCGGTGCGGGCCCGGGTGCTGCGCGGGGCGCTGCGCCGGCGGCGGTGGCCGGGGGCGGTGTTCCCGCGGGTGTGGGGGGTGCGGCTGTTCACGCCGCCGGACGACGCGGACGCCGAACTGGACGCCCGGCTGGCCGGATTGCCCGCCGCCGCGCGGGCCGGTTTCGCGGTGCAGGCGCTGGACGGCCTGGGCCTGGCGGAGGCCGCCGAGGCGCTGGCCTGGGCCGGGGTGGAGGAGCCGGCCGAGGCGGCCCGGGCCGGGGCCGAGCTGCTGGGTTCGCTGGACGGCGCGGGCTGGCCGGAGCTCCCGCCGGGCTACGACGCCTGCACGGTCCACCTGCGGCCGGGCGACCTGCTGCGCCGCCGCCGGCGGGCGTTCACGGCCGCGGCGGTGGCGGTCGCGCTGACCGCCGCCGTCCTGCCGATGCTGCTCTCGCCCCGGCCCGGTACCGGCAGACCGGCTGCGCAGGTGGTGCCGCCCGAGCGACGCACCGACGGCCTGTGGCGCACCAGCGCGAGGCTGGGCCTCGGGGTCTGGCCGGCCCGCGGCGAGTTGCGGGACGACGCCGCGCTGGTCGGGCGGGCGGTCGCCGCCTGGCAGCAGGCCGGTCCGGGCACCGCCGCCGAGCCGGGCAGCGTGCCCGGCCCGCCCGTCGTGGTGCCCCAACTGCTGTACGCGGGGCGGCTGGACGGCGCGTCGGTGGTGCTGCTGACGGACGGCCGGACCCTGGCCCGGTACGGCGACGACCCGGCGGCGGGCGGGGGCCCGGTGCTGGCGCTGGCGGCGGCCGGGGAGAGCGACGTGACGGCGGGGGCGGCCGTGGTACTGCGGCGCGACGGCCGCGGGGCGCGGTACCTGCTGGCGCCGTGGGTGGCGGCGGCCGCGACCCGGCGGCTGGACCGGCCGGAGGAGGCGGAGCACCCGCTGGCGTTCGCGGACGGGGTGACCGACCCGGTGCCGGGGACGGCCGCGCCGGGCTGCCCGGGGCCGGTGCTGCAGCTGCGCTCGGACCCGGTGGTGGCGGAGCAGCACGCGTTCCTGCTGGCCGACCTCGGCGGGCTGGCCCCGGCGCACCTGACGTACACCCCGCCGCCGGACGCCGCGGCCCCGGCCCGGCCGCCCCGGGAGGCGGTGGGGGCGCAGGCGCTGCGGCGGTGGGCGGCGGGGGCCTGCGCGGTGCCCGAGGCGGGGCCGGGCGTGCGGCAGTTGAACCTGTGGGAGTTCGCCGACCAGAAGCTGCCGCAGAACGCCGGGGAGCTGGCCTGGGCCTGCCTGCGGGCCGACCGCTGGGACGGGTCGGGCAGCGCGGCGGCGGCCGTGCTGCCGCCGGACGGCGGGCGGGCCGAGCGGCTGGCGCGCGCCGACGGGCGGGCGTGCAGCCGCTACGAGCAGGACACCGTCGCCCAGTACCGCTGGCGCGCGCCGAACGGCACCCCGTACCTGCTGGTCGCCGCCAGCCGCCGGGTCGCCCGGCTGACCGTCACCGCCCAGGCCCGCCGGGTCGACCAGGCCGTGCCGCCGACCCGCACGCTGGCGCTGGACAACCCGGGCGGCGGGCCCAGCACCGTGGAGGCGGTCACCGCCTCCGGCACCCGGCTGCGCCCGATCGGCTGACGCGCCGTCAGGTGCCGTGCACCAGCGGCCGGGTCGGACCGGAACAGATCGGGCCGGGTCAGGTCAGGTCAGGTCAGGTCAGGTCGAGGATCAGCTTGCCGGTGTTGGCGCCGCGGAACAGCATCTGGAAGGTCTCCGGGAAGGCGTCGACGCCGCCCTTGACCAGGTGTTCGCGGGTGCTGAGGCGGCCGTCGGCGATCCAGCCGGCGATCTCGCGGGCGGCCTCCGGGTAGCGGGTGACGTAGTCGAAGACCACGAAGCCCTGCATCCGGGCCCGGCGGACCAGCAGCGAGAGGTAGTTGGCGGGGCCCTGGACGGTGTGCTCGTTGTTGTACTGGCTGATGGCGCCGCAGATCACCACCCGGGCGTGCACGGCCAGCCGGGTGAGGGCGGCGTCCAGGACGGTGCCGCCGACGTTGTCGAAGTAGACGTCGATGCCGTCGGGGGCGTGGGTGCGCAGCGCCTTGCGGACGTCCTCGGTCTGGTAGTCGACGGCCGCGTCGAATCCCAACTCCTCGGTGAGCCAGGCGCACTTGGCGGGCCCGCCGGCGATGCCGATCACCCGGCAGCCCTTGAGCTTGGCGATCTGGCCGACCAGGCTGCCGACCGCGCCGGCCGCGCCGGAGACCGCGACCGTCTCGCCCTCGTTCAGCGCGCCGACCTCCAGCAGGCCGAAGTAGGCGGTCATGCCGGGGGTGCCGAGCGCGCCGAGGTGGGTGGGCAGCGGGGCGGCGGCCGGGTCGATCCGGCGGGTGCCGCGGCCGTCGGACAGCGCGTACTCCTGGACGCCGAAGCTGCCGCTGACGAACTCGCCGACCCGGAAGTCGGGGTGGGCGGACTCGACCACCTCGAGGATCGAGCCGGCCCGCATCACCTCGCCGAGGCCGACCGGCGGCAGGTAGGAGGGGCGGTCGTCCAGCCAGCCGCGCATCGCCGGGTCGAGCGAGAGGTAGCGGGTGCGGCCGAGGAACCAGCCGTCGGCCGGGCCGGTGACCGGTTCCTCGGTGAGCGTCCAGTCCTCCTGGCGGACCGGGCCGACGGGGCGGCGGGCGAGTCGGATCTGACGGTTGGTGGCCGGCATGGCGCGCTCCTGCGAGGGTGCTGGACGGGACGACGGGGCCGTCGGTGCTCGGGGGGTGGACCGGCGGCCCCGCCCACCCGAGTCTAAGCAAGCGCTTAGTCATCTGGCCAGGGGTTCACCGCACGACCGGCCGGGGGTTCACCCTCCGGCCCCCTCCCGCCCGACCGGCGGGCGGGCCGCTCCCGGCTCAGCGGGCGTCCGGCGCCGGGTGCGGCTCCCGGAAGGTGAACGCCTCCGGGCCCGGCCCGTGGTCGCGGATCAACGCGATCCGCGCCATCGCCTCGGCCACGCTCGGGCGGTGTCCGGCCGGGACCCACCACATCGCCTGGTGCGCCCCGTCCGGACGCTGGAACCACTCGCGGCGGCGGGCCAGCACCCGCAGGTGGTCGCTGCGGTAAACGTACTCCCGGAGCGCCTCGACCGACTGCCAGACCGAGCAGTTGATCTGCAGCAGCCCGTCGTCCGGGTCGGGGTGCAGGCCGGTGGCGTCGGCGCCCGCGTCGTCGACCAGCCGCCAGACGAAGCCGGGGCTGCGCTCGGCGAGTGCGTTGATCTCCGCCAACTGGTCCATGAAACCGGCGAGTTCGGGGCTGTCCAGCGGGGCCACGGTGCGGCCGACGTTGACCTGGGCGAGCTGGTGGCCGGAGGCGGGAGCGGGCACGGCGGGAACGGACTCGGCGGGAGCGGGCACGGCAGGGGCGGGCACGGCGGCCTGAGGGGCAGTCATGCGGCAAGCATGGCCCGGCCCGGCCTCTATCGTCAATGGTTGTTGTTTTTAGAGAGCGCCACGCAGCAGCGGCCCGCGCCCGGGTCCATCACGGGCGTCCACTCCGCCCCGGCCAGGCCCTCCAGCAGCGCCAGGTTCATCCCGCACACCAGCGCCGGGAACTCCTCCGCCAGTGCGTGGAAGGGGCAGTTGCGCAGCCGCACCACCTCGCCGTCCGGGAACGGCGCGTAGCCGCGCTCCGCCAGCGCCGCCGGCAGGTCCGGGGCCGGGTCGGCCGAGCCCGCGGCCCGGGCCGCGGCCTGCAACTCCCGGTCCAGTCCGGCCCGTTCGACCACCTCGGCGAGCAGCCGGCCGGCCCCGCCGTAGTCCCGGGGCGGGAGCGCCACCGCGAACTCCTCCGCCGCCCGGCGGTACAGCTTGGCCGGGCGGCCCGCACCGGGGCCGCCGCGCCCGTCCGGACGGCGGTAGGAGACCGCCAGCAGGCCCGCCGCCACCAGCTTGTCCAGGTGGAAGGCGGCCAGCGAACGGGAGACGCCCGCGGCCTCGGCCGCCGCGTCCCGGCCGACCTCTTCCGGCGCGCCGGCCACGTGCCGGTAGAGGGCGCGCCGCACCGGGTCGGCGAGGGCGCCCAGCGCCTCGATCGAGGAGTCCTCAGCAGTCATCCGCCGAGTCTATGACCGGCCGACCGACCGCCCCGGGCCCGGCACCCACCGCTCCCGATTCCGCCCCCGCCCCGCCCCCGTTCCCGCCTCCGCCCCCGTTCCCGGTCCGACGCGAACGCGCCCCACTCCCGCCCCCGGTCCGACGCGAACGCGCCCCACTCCCGCCCCCGGTCCGACGTGAACGCGCCAGCGGGGCGGCGCCGTTGCGCCACGACGGCGGATTGCCCGCGGATTGCCCGGCATCGGCTTCTACACCTCTGTAGAGTGTCCCTGACCGCCACCAGCCGGGTCGTTCGGGCACCCCGCACCCGTCACCCCCGTCGACCGGACTCGAAGGAGGCCCGCAGTGCTCCCTCCGCAACTGCAGACCGACCCCGCCTGGTCCCCGCCGGAGCCGGAGGTCCGGCCCGCCTACCAGCCCGTCGAGGTGCTCCTCGACGGCTCCGGCACCTGGGCCCTCGGCCGGATCAACGCCTGGTGGCACTCCCCCGCGGGCGAGCCCTGGTGCCGCCTGCGCCTGATCGGCACCACCGGCGAGCCCGAGTGGCGCCGCTACGACCCCGAACGCATCCTGCTGCTCCCCACCCACGGCACCTGACCGCGCGGGAGCGCCGCACCGCACCGGCCGGGCGACGGACCCTCAGGGGCCCGGCCCGGCCGGTGCGGTGTCGGCGTCCGGCCCTCAGCGCCGGGTGCCGCAACTGGGGCAGAACGCGGAACCGTCGGGCACCTCGGCGTGGCAGGAGGTGCACTGCGCGGGCTGGGCGAGCCGGAAGCCGCAGCCGGGGCAGAACGGGGTGCCGTGGGTCTCGGCGCGGCACTGCGGGCAGACCAGTTGGCGCTCCGCGGTGACGTCGAACTGCCCGGCCCGGGACTGGCCGTGGTCGTACGCGTTCTGCGTGACGGCGTCGTTGAGTCCGCGCTGGCGGGCGGCGGCGGCCTCGGCGGCGGTGTCGGGGGCGCAGTCGAGGCACAGGCCCTGGGCGGCGTTCCAGCAGCGGCCGCAGACGTAGTGGGTACAGCGGGCGCAGCGGTTGAAGTGCTGCTGGGCGTTGCCGATGGCGCGTTGGAAGGCGGCGTCGCGGCCGCTGCCCCAGCTGGCGCCGGCCAGGCCGTCGGCGGCGTTGCTGAGGCCGTTGGAGGCGCTGCCGCCGAGCAGGCTCCAGGCGGCGCTGACGCCCTTGTTGATCCAGCCCGCGGCCTGCCCGGTGCGGAAGGGCTCGAACTCGGAGCGCCAGGTGTCGTAGCAGCGCGAGCAGGAGAACTCGAACTGGAAGCCGGCGCCGGTGCCGTGCTGCTCGCTCAGGTCGCGGTAGTTGTTGCTGAAGTAGATCTCGCTCATGTCGGCTGCCCAACCCTTGCACGTGCCGTCTGGATGGATCGCACAGGTTGCCACACCCGGGTGTGGCCGCCGGTACGGGGGCCGGTGTTCCGGCGGGCGGTGTGGTCAGCCGCCGAACAGGACCGGTCCCAGCACGGAGGGACGGAACAGCAGGGTGGGCGGTTCCACCATCGCGGCGACCTGGTGGAAGGCGGCGGCGACCCGGGCGTCGGTGACGGCGCGGGCCAGCACCCGGTCCAGCATCCGCTGCTGGACCTTGACCTGGAGGCCGGAGGGCCCGCCGGTGGTGCCGGCGAAGCGGACGTCCTCGCCGGCCGCCATCTGCCAGGGGTTGCGGGTGACGCCCGCGATGGCGTCGCGGGTCTCCTTGACGGCGGCGTGGCCGAGGTCGCCGTGCTTGCGGACGGCGTCGCGCAGCGCGCGGGCGGCGAGCGCGGCGACGGTCATGCCCTGGCCGTAGACCGGGTTGAAGGTGCAGGAGGCGTCGCCGAGGGCGAGGAAGCCGTGGGTGGAGGAGCGTTCGTAGTGCCGCCACACGCTCGGGCCGGGGACGAAGCCGCGGGCCGGGCCGGTGGGCTTGGCGCCGGTCACCGTCTCGGCGATGCAGGGGTCGCGGAGCAGGCCGAGCTGCTTCTCGAACTCCTCAGGCTGGATGGAGGGTTCGTAGCCGCGCATGCCGCCCATGCCGACGATCCAGCGGTCTCCCTCGACGGGCAGCAGGACGCCGAAGCGGCCCTGGTCGGGGGCATGGCTCTGCAGGTAGAGGGCGGAGTCGGCGGGGGCGTCGGCGGGGCGGTGGTAGAACCGGGTGGCGTAGGAGACGCCGGCGTCGACCCGGTCGCGGGGGACGGCGGGCGCGCCGAGCACCGAGAGCCACTTGGCGGCGTGGGTGGCGCGGCCGGCCGCGTCGACGACCAGCTCGGCCGGTATCTCGGCGGTCTCCTCGCCGCGCCGGCCGCGCCGGTTGACCTGCACGCCGGTGACGGTGTGCCGGTCGCCGAGCAGGCCGATCACCTCGGTGCCGGTGCGGAACTCGACGTTCGGCGCGGCCCGGACCCGGTCCAGCACCACCTGGTCGATCAGCGGGCGGCTGCAGGTGAGCACGGCCAGGTCGCTGTCGTAGGGGGCGAGCCAGCCCGCGGAGGTGAGCCAGCGCAGGCCGCCGGAGAGCGACACCCGGGTGGCGCCGGCCGCGAGGAGTTCGGCGAGGGCGCCGGGCAGCAGTTCGTCGATGGTGCGCTGGCCGGCCTCCAGCAGCAGGTGGCCGTGCTTGGCCTGCGGGACGCCGGGGCGGAAGTCCGCCCCGTCCGGGTAGCGGTCGCGTTCGACCACCACGACCCGTTCCGCCACGCCGTGCAGCGCCCAGGCGGCCAGACATCCGGCCAGTCCGCCGCCGATCACCACTGCCGTGCCGCGGTCACCGGCCGCGCTCCCCCTAGAACTCATGCCCGTACAGTAAGGGACACGGCGCGCTGGGTCACCGGAAGTCCGCAGTTCGGCAGCCTTTTCGTGACGGGCAACTCCCTTCCGGGCCGGGCGATTTCGCCGGTTCCGCCCGGTGCCGCCCGCCTTGTCCGGGGCCCGGGCCCCGGCGGCCGACGGTCCGTCAGCGGCCGTCGGCGGGCGTCAGCGGCCGTCAGCGACCGCCGGCGGTGCGCTGGCGCAGGAACAGGGCGGCCCGCTCCAGCGCCTCGTCGGCCTCGTCGAGGACGCCCGCGAAGCACTGGAAGACGTGCGGGACGTCGGCGGTGACGTCGAGGGTGACGTCCACGCCCGCGTCGCGGGCCCGGGCGGCCAGCCGGGTGGAGTCGTCCAGCAGCAGTTCGTTGGCGCC
This sequence comes from Kitasatospora sp. NRRL B-11411, assembly GCF_000721345.1. NCBI lineage: Bacteria > Bacillati > Actinomycetota > Actinomycetes > Kitasatosporales > Streptomycetaceae > Kitasatospora > Kitasatospora sp. NRRL B-11411. The sequence goes on from NZ_JOGH01000022.1 coordinate 32,819, forward strand.
GACCTGGATCAGCATCGGGGGCAGGCCGGTGAGGTCGGCGTGCACGGCGGGGCTGAGCAGGGGGTGGCGCGGGTCGGCCCCGGCGAGGTACATGGCGCTGGTGCCCTCGAAGGAGGAGCGGGTGAAGATCGGGTCGATGTCCTCCTTGGTGTCCATGCTGGCGCCGCTGCGGGTGGCGTCGGTGCCCGGGGAGAAGGCCAGGATGCCGGCGGGCAGCGGGAGTCCGGCGTCCCGGGCGGCGAGGACGGTGGTGACGGCGAGGCCGCCGCCCGCGGAGTCGCCCGCGAGGACGGTGCGGGCCGGGTCGGCGCCGCGTTCGAGCAGCTCGCGGTAGGCGGCCAGGGTGTCCTCGATGGCGGCGGGGAAGGGGTGTTCGGGGGCGAGCCGGTAGTCCGGCGAGTACGCGGGCAGGCCGCTGCCCGCGACCAGGTGGCCGGTCAGCGAGAGGGCGGTCTCCGGCGAGCCGAACACCCAGCTGCCGCCGTGGAAGTACAGGATCGTCCCGTCCCGGGCCTCGCCCACCGGGTCGACCCGCAGGGCGGGGCGGCCGCCGAGGACGGCGGGCGCGGTGCGGATCCGCTCGTGCGGGACGAGCATGCCGGCCATCAGCTCCCGGAATCCGGCCCGGATCTGCTCGACGGTCCGCTCCCCCTCCGGGGCCGGCCGCCGCAGCATCCGGTCGACCTCGGCGCGCTGCTCCCTGCTCATGGCACACTCCTGTCAGAAGTAGCTTCCGCTACACTATATGCCATGGAATATACATCGGCAGACGGCCCCGCCGGCGCCGCCACCGCCGGCACCCCCGCCCCCTCCGCCGACCTCGTCGCGCTCTTCGCCGACCTGGTCCGCTGCGAGACCCGGCTCTACAACGGCCTCGGCGAACGCCTGCGCGAACGGCACGGCATCGTCACCTCCCAGTACGAGTTCCTGCACTACCTGCACGAGCACCCCGGCTGCCGGGTGGCCGACCTGGCCGCCGAGTTCGCCATCGGCGTCGGCGCGACCAGCAAGGGCGTCGACCGCCTGGAGAAGCAGGGCTGGGCCGCCCGGCAGCCGAACCCCGACGACCGCCGCTCCTCGCTGCTGGTGCTGACCCCGGCGGGCGAGCAGCTGGCCGCCGAGGCCGGGCGGACCTTCACCGAGGCCCTGGCCGAACTGCTCGGCACCGACCTGGACGCCCCCGCTCTGGACGGCCTCGCCCGCGCCCTGTCCACCCTGCGGGCCGCCCTGGAACGCGACCGGACCGGCACCCCGGCCGGCTGACGCCCCGTCGGCGACCGTGCCATCGACGACCGCCTCGTCGACGACCGCGCCGTCGACGACCGCCCCCGCGGCGCACGCCACGCCGGTCCCGGCCGCTCCGCGACCGCCCCCGCGCCGGGCTGGGCCGGACGGGGGACCCGCCGGGCGCGTGGCGCGCCGGGGCGGCGGTGCGCGGCATGGGATGGCCAGATGACCTCTGAGCAGATCCTGATCGGGGCCGGGCTGACCGTGGTGCTCGCCGTGGCGTCCCAGCTGCTGGCCGCCCGGCTGCGCATCCCGGCGATCATCGTGCTGCTGCCGGTCGGCTTCGCGGCCGGCGCGGTCACCGACGACATCCACCCGGACCGGCTGCTCGGCCCGGCCTTCTCCCCGCTGGTCTCGCTGGCCGTCGCGGTCGTCCTGTACGACGCCGGGCTCGGCCTGGACCTGCGCCGGCTGACCGGCCACACCCGGCACGCGGTGGTGCGCCTGGTGTGGGTCGGCACCCTGCTGACCGCCCCGGCCGCCGCGTTCGCCGCCGCCCCGCTGCTCGGGCTGTCCGGCGCGGCGGCGGCGATGCTCGGCGCGGTCCTGGTCGTGTCGGGGCCGACGGTGGTGGGGCCGCTGCTGAACTTCGTCCGCCCCACCGAGCGGGTGCAGCGGATCCTGGTCTGGGAGGGCTCGCTGATCGACGCGGTCGGCGGCATCCTGGGCGCGCTGGTCTTCCACGCGCTGGTCGGCGGGCAGCACCGGCAGTTCGGCCGGGGCCTGCTGGAGTTCGCCGCCAGCGTGGGCCTGGGCCTGCTCGGCGGGCTGCTCGGCGCGGCGCTGCTGTGGTGGCTGCTGGTGCGCGGGCGGCTGAACGACGTGCTGGGCACCAGCGCCCAACTCGCGGCCGTGGTGGGCGTCGCCGCGCTCTGCGACGCGCTGCGCGAGGACACCGGGCTGATCGCCGCGATCGTGATGGGCGTGGCGGTGGCCACCCTGCCCGCGTTCGACCTGCCGGCCCGGCGGACGTTCTTCGAGACGCTGGTGTCGCTGGTGGTCGGGGTGCTGTTCGTGTCGATCTCCTCGACGGTGGCCTGGTCGTCGGTGCGCCCGCTGCTGCTGCCCGCGCTGGGCCTGGTCGCGGTGCTGGTGGTCGTCGTGCGGCCGGTGGTGGCGGCGCTGTCCACCGCCGGGACGGACCTCGCCGAGGGCGAACGGGCCTTCCTCGGCTGGATGGCGCCGCGCGGGATCGTCGCCGCCTCCACCGCCGCGGCCTTCTCCGCGGGCCTGGCCGCGGCGGGCGTCGGCGGCGCCGACAAGATCCTGCCCGCCACCTTCCTGGTGATCGTGTTCACCGTGACGCTGTACGGCCTGAGCGCCGTCCCGGTGGCCCGGCTGCTGCGGGTGGCCCGCCCGGCCCGCTCCCGCCCGCTGCTGGTGGGCGGCGAGCCGTGGACGCTCGAACTGGCCGCCGTGCTCCGCTCGGCCGGGCTGGACGTGCTGCTGTGGGCCGGGCGGGACGAGCAGCGGGAGCGGATCGCGGCCGCCGGGCTGGAACTCGCCGACGGCGAACTGCTGGCCGCCGCGGGCGGCGAGGGCGCCGAGCAGGAGGGCGTCACCGCGGTGTACCTGCTGACCGCCGAGGACGAGTTCAACGCGCTGGCGGCGGCCGTGCTGCGCGACGGGTCGGAGCTGCCGGTGTTCCGGCTGCCCGCCGCCGCGCCCGGGCCCGGCGTGGTCGGCGACGGGGCCGCCGCGACGCTCCTGCCGACCGCCCTAACCGGCCCCGAACTGGCCCGCCGGCACGCCGCCGGGGCCCGGATCCTGCGCCGCCCCGCCGACGGCGAACTGCCGCCCGGCCACGACCTGCTGTTCACCCTCGACCGGTCCGGCCGGCTGGCCCCGGCCACCCCGCACGGCCGGCCGGCCCACCCCGGGCAGGTCACCGAGCGGATCGTCCTCGGCCCGGCCTGACCGCCGACCGGAACCGATCGACCGTCCGACCGTCAGTGACCGGAGCCGACCCGCCGTCAGCGGGCGGAGCCGACCGGCCGTCAGCGACCGGAGCCGACCAGCCGTCAGCGGGCGGTGGCGGCCACCCCGTTGACCAGCATCCGGAACGTCCAGGCCAGGCGTTCGGCGGGGTGGCCGGAGACCAGTTCCCCGGCGGTCGCGGCCACCTTCGGGTAGCGGGCCGGGTCGGCCTCGCGCAGGGCGCGCACCATCGCGCCGTGCTCGGCCTCGGCCTCCGCACCGGTGCGGGCGGACTGCTCGGCGGCGGTGGCGGTGGCCACCTGGAGCAGCGCGTCCACGCCCCAGGCGGCCTGCCCGGCCGGGACGCCGCCCTCGTCGAGCAGGCCGAGCAGGGCTTCCACCAGCGCCAGGTAGTGCGGCCCGGCGGGGCGGGCGAGCAGCGCGGAGTGGGCCAGCGCCGGGTGCTCGAACAGCACGGCGGTGTAGGACTCCAGCACGGCGACGATCCGCTCCCGCCAGTCCCGGCCGGGATCGGCGGCGGCGGTCAGGTCGACCGTGCCGAGGTGGTGCTCCAGGATCGCGGCGTGCAGCTCGGCGGTGTTGGCCACGTACACGTACAGCGAGGCCGGGCCGGTGTCGAGCTCCTGGGCGAGGCGGCGCATGGTCACCCGCGGCAGTCCCTCGCTCGCCATCAGGCGGACGGCCGCCGCCACGATGCCGGCCTGGGTGAGCGCGGGCTTGGCGGGCCGCTCGCGGCGGCTGCGCGGGGCGGGGGCGGCGGTACGGTCGTCCATGGCCCCAACCTAGCGCCCCGGCCCCGCGCCCCGGACCGCCCGCACGCCCCTTTCGCGCCCCCTCTGCACGCCGCCGGGTCACCTTCTCGGGGCCGAAACCGCCGAGCGCCCCCGCGCGGGGCCGCGAGCCGGGATGATCGGCCCGTGGACCACAACGACACGCACGCCGGACGGGCCCAGTGGATCGGCGACGCCCTGCACAAGCTGACCGGCCACCGGCCGCTGGTGGAACGGGTGCCCGGCGGCGGCTACCGGGTCACCCTGCACGTCGTCGAGCACCCGGACGCGGCCACCACGGTCGCGGTGCTGCGGGTGCTCGGCCGGGGCGACCGGTTCGGGTACCGGGACCGGCGCTCGCGGGAACGGCTCTGGGTCGAGATCGACCCCCCGAGCCCGTCCTGACCGGCTCCCGAGCCCGCACCGGCCCGCACCCGCCCGCCGGGCCTGTCGTCCTGCCCCGCCGACCCGCCGGCCCGCCCGGAGGCCGCCGGCTCAACGGGCACCGGCTCAACGGGCGCCGGGTCAGCGGGCGCCGGTGAACACCTCGAGCAGCCCGGCGACCGGGTCGGGCCCGAACATCAGCTCCAGGCTGGCGGCGGACTCCGCGGCGGAGGCCTCGGCCCGGGCGAACATGTCCTGCTCGTAGGCGTGCAGGGCGGCCTCCGGGTCGTCGGGGCGGGCGGCCAGCGCGAGGGCGAGTTCGGCGCCGTCCTGCATGGCCAGGTTGGCGCCCTCCCCGGCGAACGGGGACATCAGGTGGGCGGCGTCGCCGAGCAGCGTCACGCCGGGGACGCGCTCCCAGCGGTGGCCGACCGGCAGCGCGTGGATCCGACGCAGCGTCAACTCGCCATCGGCGTCGTCGATCAGGGCCCGCAGCGGGTCGGCCCAGCCGGTGAAGGCGGCCAGCGCGGCGTCCCGGAGCGCGGCGGACCCGGCCGGGTCGGCCGACCCGGCCGGTCCGGTGGCGGGCGGCCAGTCCTCGCCGGTGCGCAGGGCCGCGTAGACGTGGATGCTGCCGTCGGACTCCAGGTGGCCGAGGAAGCCGCGCCCGTCGCCGAGCGCCATGAACATCCCGCCGCCGACCAGGGCGGCGGCGCCGGGGTGGCGGCGGGCGGCGTCGTGCAGGTCGGCCTCGACGAAGGAGACGCCGGTGTAGGCGGGCCGGGCCGCGGAGAGCAGCGGGCGGACCTTGGACCAGGCGCCGTCCGCGCCGACCAGCAGGTCGGTGGTGATCGCGCTGCCGTCGGCGAAGGCGACCCGGTGGCGGCCACCGCCGAGCGGCTCGACCGCGACGGCCTTGCGGCCCCAGTGCACGGTGCCCGCGGGCAGCGAGCCGAGCAGCAGGTCGCGCAGGTCGCCGCGGTCGACCTCGGGACGCCCGCCGGTGTCGTCGTCCGGCTCGGCCAGGTGCACGGTGGCGTCGGGGCCGAGCAGTCGCAGCGCCTGGCCGCCGGGGTGGACGATCGCCCGGAAGCCCTCGGTCAGGCCGGCGGCCGCGAGGGCGGGCTGGCCGGAGTCGTGGTGGATGTCGAGCATGCCGCCCTGGGTGCGGGCCTCGGGGCCCGGTTCCAGGTCGAAGACGGCGGCGGGGATGCCGTGGACGTGCAGGGCGCGGGCCAGCAGCAGGCCGCCGAGACCGCCGCCGAGGACGGCCAGGGGGTGGTGGGTGGTGGTCATGGCGGGCTCCTTCGTCGGGTCGGTGGCTTCTTCTCCACCGTAACGAACATGTTCGTAACGAACAAGTTCGACACACGCGCGGCTCGGCCCCGAAGCCCTTGACGGCCCGTCGGCCGTGCACGATACGTTGACGGGCATGATCGAACCCGCCCCGCTGCCCTGGCCGCCCGCCCCGATCCGGACCGCCCGGCTGCTGCTGCGCGAGCCGCTGGCCGGGGACCGGGCGGCGATCGTCGAGCTGTTCACCTCCCCCGAGGTCGGCACGTACATCGGCGGTCCCCGCCCCCGCGAGGAGTTCGAGCGCACCCTGCCCGAGGTCCCGCAGGGCCGCCCCGGCCTGCTGGTGGTCGACCTGGACGGCACGATGATCGGCCTCGTCACCCTCGACCCGCACGGCTCCGACCGCCTGGCCCACCTGCACCCCGAAGGCGGCGCACGCGAACTCGGCTACCTCTTCCTCCCGCACGCCTGGGGCCGCGGCTACGCCACCGAAGCCTGCACCGCCGCCCTCGACTGGCTGGCCGGCGCCCTGCCCGACACCCCCGTCGCCCTCACCACCCAGACCGCCAACACCGCCTCCCGCCGCGTCGCCGAACGGCTCGGCTTCACCGAACTCGAACGCTACGAGGAGTACGGCGCCGAACAGTGGTTCGGCATCCGCCACCCGAACTGACCCTCACCGCACCAGGATCGGATTCGTCAGCCGCTTTCCGCTCCTCTTCCCGCAACAGCGGTGGACCGGTCGTCGGAAGATGGGGAACCGGCTGCGGAGGCACCCGTCTCCTCGCTCCGGTCCGCGAGCGCCTGCTCGGGCCCGTCCGCCCCCGACCGCTGAGCGGGCAGCGGGTTCCGGGCTCCTTCGGCACCGGATGACGGTTGAGGTTGCCCCGGCGGGGCCTCACCGTTGCGAACGGAGATCAGCGTTGCGATGAGCCGCAGCGCTTCGGCCAGTCCATAGCGGTAAGCCATGACTAGAAATGCGACCAGGGGTATGGAGAAGGTAGCCAAGGGCGCTCCCACGTACACCGGCAAATCGAGGCCGTTGGTCACCCATCCCACCCCGATCGCGATGACCAGGCCGATCACCGCCGACAGGGCGAGTCGCCGCCCGTCTGCACGATCAGGCGATTCCGGTGTGGCCGACTCGGGCTCAGGAAGCCACACCCCGGCACCGAGGAGACTGGTGAACCTGCCGTCCGCGGTCTGCCCGGCGATGGCGGACGCGTGGTCGGCCAGAAGCTTTGCCGCACCCTCACGATCCGAGAGCAGCCGATCGGCAACGCTTTCGAGGACAGCCGCAACCTTGCGAGCGTGCCCCCTCGTCGCGGCCCGTGTCGAGCTCCGCGCCCCGTAGTCGTTGGCCGCGTGGCCGGAGCCGTCCACGACGGCCGTCCCCAGCGCCGCTGTTGAGACACTGAGTTCCGCCGCCGCCAGGTGTCCCCCAGCCGCATGGACCCGTCCGCACACTTCGAGCACCCTCAATGCCGGTACCAGCGCCTGGTAGCAGGGCCGTATGCGCACTCCCCCAGCAGCGTTCATCAGGGTGCGAAGCGCCCAAACGGCCAGGGAGAAGATCAGGATCACCGTTCCCAGCGCGACCTTCTCCTGGTGCGTCGGACACGCTGCCAGCGCTTCCCCCCTCGCCGGCAGCAGGCCGCCGGGCGTGCACCCCCCTTTCATGGTGGTGACCGCCATACCAGCGACGATGCCGTCGATGATTCCGATCGGCACCAGTGCCAGCAGGCCCAGACCCGAGTGGTACTGGAGGGCTTTCCGAAGAAGGGCAACATCGAGGGACACGGACAGCAGCGACGATGCGGAGGCAGCCTCGCCCAGAAGTTTCTCGACATGACGGTGGTGCAGACGCCTCAGCGGGCGCCAGAGAGGAGGAACCGCCACGGGCTGTGCATTCGGACCGGTCGGCATGCCGACCAGGATGCCGGATCACGGTCCCCGGAGTGGGCGCTTCGGATTCCTCTCCCACTACCGACCGCCCGGACAGGGTATCGAACGCGCGTCCGCCCGCTCTCCATTGCCACTCCACCGCAGCGGGACCGGATCGGCCTGCGGGATGCCAGGCAGCCGGGTCGGCGGAAAGTCCATCGCCACCTCCTGACCGGCCCGACTCCCCGGCAGCGCACGGAGGTTCCGGTGGCCGGTCAGCCCAGGGCGAACCAGGGTGAGGGGGTGTCGGCAAGGGCCTTCTCCAGCAGCAGGGTGTCGTTGGGGGTCAGCGGGGGGAGGGCGTCCAGCGGGAACCAGGCGACCGCGAGCGACTCGTCGTCGTTGACCCGGGGTTCGCCGGACAGCGGCCGGCAGCGGAAGGCGATGTCCAGGTACTGCACCTGGTCACCGTTGGTGCAGGCGAAGGCCGGCAGGGTGTGGACGCTGGTGATCCGTTCCGGGAGGACGGTGACGCCGGTCTCCTCCTGCACCTCGCGCACCACGGTGTCGGCGGGCTGCTCGCCGGGCTCGACGATCCCGTGCAGCAGGGCCCAACGTCCGTTGTCACTGCGGCGGTTGAGCAGGATCCGGTCGTCCTCGACCACCACGGCCGTGATGCCGGACAGCCACAGCGGGCCGTGGCCGACGTGTTCGCGCAGGTCGAGGATGAATTGCGGAGTGGGCATACCCGGCACTGTAGTGCGCGCCCGCCCGTTCCCGGCGGAGGTCCGGGCCGCAGCGGCCGGACGCCCCGGTTTTCTGTTCGTTTCACCGCGGCCGGGCCCGCTGCCCGGCGGCCCGCCCGCCCGCCCGGCCGCGCCGACCTGCCCCGATCCCCCGGGCGCCCCGACCCGGGCCCGGCCGGCCGGGCCGCCGGGCCCGCGGCCGCCTTGACCGGCGGCGCGGGCGGGGGCCGACAATGCTCCCCGCCCCCGGACCGGTCCCCGCTCGCACCGAGACCCAGGAGAGAGCCGTGACGCCAGCCCCGCAGGAACCCCCGACCGACCGGCCCGCCGCCCCGAGCCGCCGGACCGTGCTGGCCGCGCTCGGCGCCCTCCCGGTCCTCGCCGCGGCCGCCGCCCCGCTCCCCGCCGCTGCCGCTGCCGCTGCCGCTGCCGCGACGATCGCGACCGCGACCGCGACCGCGACCGTGCTGATCGACCCGGCCGCGCGCCGCCAGAGCATCCGCGGCTTCGGCGGCATGAACCACCCGCTGTGGGCCGGCGACCTGACGGCGGCCCAGCGCGAGACGGCGTTCGGCAACGGCCCGGGCCAGCTGGGCTTCACCGTGCTGCGGATCCACGTCGACGAGGACCGGGCGAACTGGAGCCGCGAGGTGGCGACCGCGAAGCGGGCGGCCGAACTCGGCGCGATCGTCTTCGCCACGCCCTGGAACCCGCCGGCCGCCCTGGTGGAGACCTTCGTCCGCGGCAGCCAGACCGATGCCCGGCGGCTGCGCCACGACCAGTACGGCGCGTACGCCCAACACCTGGAGGACTTCCGGGTGTTCATGGCGGACAACGGGGTCGAGCTGTACGCCGTCTCGGTGCAGAACGAGCCCGACTACGCGCAGGACTGGACCTGGTGGACGTCCGACGAGATCGTCCGCTTCCTGCGCGAGAACGCGGGCGCGATCGGCACCCGGGTGATCGCCCCGGAGTCCTTCCAGTACGTCAAGGGCCTCTCCGACCCGGTCCTGAACGACCCGGTGGCGCTCGCGAACCTGGACGTCCTCGGCGCGCACCTGTACGGCACCCCGTACGCGAACTTCCCCTACCCGCTGTTCCAGCAGAAGGGCCAGGGCAAGGAGCTGTGGATGACGGAGGTGTACTACCCCAACAGCTCCGACTCTGCGGACCTGTGGCCGCAGGCGCTCGGCGTCGGCGAGCACATGCACCACGCGCTGGTGGACGGCGGGTTCCAGGCGTACGTGTGGTGGTACATCCGGCGCAGCTACGGGCCGATGCGCGAGGACGGGCAGCTCAGCAAGCGGGGCGCGGTGATGGCGCACTTCGCGAAGTTCGTCCGCCCCGGGCACGTGCGGCTGGACGCGCCCGCGAACCCGCAGGCGAACGTGTGGACCTCCGCGTACCAGGGCGGGTCCGCGGTGACCGTGGTGGCCGTCAACCAGGGGACGGCGGCGGTGAGCCAGCAGTTCGCCCTGGCGGGCGGCACCGGGTTCACGGTGTCCGCCTGGGTGACGGACGCCACCAGGACGCTGGCGGCCCAGGCCGGTCCCGCCCAGGCGGGCGGGTCGTTCACGGCGACGCTGCCCGCGCAGAGCGTCACCACCTTCGTCCTCACCCCCGGCGGGACCGAGCCGATGCCGCCGACCGCGCCCGGCACGCCGGTGGTCGAGGCGGTCACGGCCGCCTCCGCCACCCTGTCCTGGGCGCCGTCGACCGACGATACCGGGGTCGCGCGGTACGACGTGGTGCGGGTGGACGCCGCCGGCGAGACGGTGGTCGCCTCGACCACCACCACCCGGGTGACCGTCACCGGCCTGGCCGCGGGCACCGGGTACGCCTTCGCGGTCTACGCCTTCGACCCGCCGGGCAACCGTTCGCCGCGCTCCGCGACCGTCGCCGTGACCACCCCGGCCGCCCCGGCGGGCGGCTGCGGGGTCGACTACCGGGTGGTGAACGGCTGGGGCGGCGGGTTCCAGGGCGAGATCGTGCTCCGCAACACCGGCCCGGCCGCGCTGACCGGCTGGACACTGTCCTTCGCGTTCACCGCCGGGCAGGTGGTGAACCAACTGTGGGGCGGCACCGCGACGCAGAGCGGGGGCGCGGTGAGCGTGGCCCCGGCGGACTACACCTGGACGATCCCGGCGGGCGGCTCGGTCACCCTCGGCTTCCTCGCCACCCAGGGCGCCACCAACCCGGCCCCGGCCGCCTTCGCACTGAACGGCGCGGCCTGCGGCTGATCCCCCGCCGGCCCGCTGCCGCCGGAGAACGCCCGGGAACGCGGACGCCGCCGCGGTCCGTCCCCTTCCGGGGGCGGGCCGCGGCGGCGCCGGGGCGGTGACGGGGCGTCAGGCCAGGGTGGCGAGCGCGTCGTTGAGGGTCTTCGACGGGCGCATCACGGCGGCGGCCTTGGCCGGGTCGGGCTGGTAGTAGCCGCCGAGGTCGACGGCCGAGCCCTGGACGGCGATCAGCTCGTCGACGATGGCCTGCTCCTGCTCGGTCAGGGTCGCGGCGAGCGGGGCGAACGCGGCGGCGAGCGCGGCGTCCTCGGTCTGGGCGGCCAGCTCCTGGGCCCAGTACAGGGCCAGGTAGAAGTGGCTGCCGCGGTTGTCGATGCCGCCGAGGCGGCGGGAGGGCGACTTGTCCTCGTTGAGGAAGGTGCCGGTGGCGCGGTCCAGGGTGTCGGCGAGGACCTTGGCGCCGGCGTTGCCGGTGGTGGTGGCCAGGTGCTCGAAGGAGGCGGCCAGCGCGAAGAACTCGCCGAGCGAGTCCCAGCGCAGGTAGTTCTCCTTGACCAGCTGCTGGACGTGCTTGGGGGCGGAGCCGCCGGCGCCGGTCTCGAACAGGCCGCCGCCCGCCATCAGCGGGACGACCGACAGCATCTTGGCGCTGGTGCCCAGCTCCAGGATCGGGAACAGGTCGGTCAGGTAGTCGCGCAGCACGTTGCCGGTGACCGAGATGGTGTTCTCGCCGCGGCGGATGCGCTCCAGCGAGAGCTTGGTGGCCTCGACCGGGGAGAGGATCTGGATGTCCAGGCCCTCGGTGTCGTGCTCGGGCAGGTACGCCTTGACCTTCTCGATCAGGACGGCGTCGTGGGCGCGCTCGGCGTCCAGCCAGAACACGGCCGGGTCGCCGGTGGCGCGGGCGCGGGTGACGGCCAGCTTGACCCAGTCCTGGATCGGCAGGTCCTTGGTCTGGCAGGCGCGGAACACGTCGCCGGGGGCGACGGCCTGCTCCAGGACGGTCTCGCCGTTGGTGTCGACCAGGCGGACGGTGCCGGCGGCGGGGATCTCGAAGGTCTTGTCGTGGCTGCCGTACTCCTCGGCGGCCTGGGCCATCAGGCCGACGTTCGGGACGGAGCCGATGGTGGCCGGGTCGAGGGCGCCGTGGGCGCGGCAGTCGTCGATGACGGCCTGGTAGACGCCCGCGTAGGAGCTGTCCGGGAGGACGGCCAGGGTGTCGGCCTCCTGGCCGTCCGGGCCCCACATGTGGCCGGAGGTGCGGATCATGGCCGGCATCGAGGCGTCGACGATGACGTCGCTGGGGACGTGCAGGTTGGTGATGCCCTTGTCGGAGTCGACCATGGCCAGGGCCGGGCCGTCGGCGAGCTCGGCGTCGAAGGACGCCTTGATCTCGGCGCCGTTGGGGAGCTTGTCCAGGCCGGCCAGGATGCCGCCGAGGCCGTTGTTCGGGTTGAGGCCCGCGGCGGCCAGGTCGGCGCCGAACGCGGCGAAGGTCTTCGGGAAGAAGGCGCGCACGACGTGGCCGAACAGGATCGGGTCGGAGACCTTCATCATGGTGGCCTTGAGGTGCACCGAGAACAGCACGCCCTCGGCCTTGGCCCGGGCGACCTGCGCGGCCAGGAACTCGTTGAGCGCGGCGGCGCGCATCACGGAGGCGTCGACGACCTCGCCGGCCAGCACCGGGACCTTCTCGCGCAGCACGGTGACGGTGCCGTCCTCGGCGACCAGCTCGATGCGCAGCGCGCCGTCGGCGGCGATCACGGCGGACTTCTCGGTGGAGGCGAAGTCGTTGACGCCCATGGTGGCGACGTTGGTCTTGGAGTCGGCCGACCAGGCGCCCATCCGGTGCGGGTGGGTCTTGGCGTAGTTCTTGACCGACAGCGGGGCGCGGCGGTCGGAGTTGCCCTCGCGCAGCACCGGGTTGACGGCGGAGCCCTTGACCTTGTCGTAGCGGGCGCGGATGTCGCGCTCCTCGTCGGTCTTCGGCTCGTCCGGGTAGTCGGGCAGCGCGTAGCCCTGGGCCTGGAGCTCGGCGACGGCGGCCTTGAGCTGCGGGATGGAGGCCGACACGTTCGGCAGCTTGATGATGTTGGCGCCGGGGGTCTTGGCCAGCTCGCCGAGCTCGGCGAGGGCGTCCGCGATGCGCTGGTCCTCCTGGAGGTACTCCGGGAAGACGGCGATGATCCGACCGGCCAGCGAGATGTCGCGGGTCTCCACGCTCACCCCGGCGGTGGAGGCGTACGCCTGGACGACCGGCAGGAACGAGTACGTGGCGAGGGCGGGGGCCTCGTCCGTGTGGGTGTAGATGATGGTCGAGTCAGTCACCGTAGCTCCAGCTTCCACGTCTGCAACGTCTTGACGTCAAGATATCTCGTCCCGGGGGGATCTCCGCAACCAACCCCCCGGGCGGCGCTCATCCGGACTCGGCGCGGGCGGCGATGTTGCGGGCCATCCCGCCGAAGACGACCGCGTGGAACGGGGCCACCGACCACCAGTACGCCTGCCCGGCCAGGCCGTGCGGGTGGAACAGGGCGCGCTGGCGGTAGCGGGAGCCGGTGCCGTCGGGGGTGACGGTCAACTCCAGCCAGGCCAGGCCGGGCAGCCGCATCTCGGCGCGCAGCCGCAGCAGCCGGCCGGGTTCGATCTCCTCGACCCGCCAGAAGTCCAGCGAGTCGCCGACCCGCAGCCGTCCGGGCGAGCGGCGGCCGCGGCGCAGGCCGACGCCGCCGGCCAGCCGGTCGAGCAGGCCGCGCACCGTCCAGGCCAGCGGCAGCGAGTACCAGCCGTGCTCGCCGCCGATGCCCTCGACCACCCGCCACAGCGCCTCGGGCGGCGCGTCCGCGTACCGTTCCCGGACGTCCTGGTACAGGCTGCCGCCCGCCCAGTCCGGGTCGGTGGGCAGCGGGTCGCTGGGGGCGCCGGGCAGCGAGGCGGAGGACCAGCGGGTGTCGACCTCGTCGTCGCGGATGCGGCGCAGCGCGAGTTCGACGGCGCGGTCGAAGCCGACCGGGCCGCCGGGCGGGTCGGGGATCCAGCGGTCCAGGTCGTGCTCGGAGCGGACCACCTCGTGGCGCAGCGACTCGACCAGCGGCCGGGCCAGGCTGCCGGGCACCGGGGTGACCAGGCCCACCCAGTGCGCGGACAGGCCGGGCGTGAGCACCGGGACGGCGACCAGCAGCCGGCGGTGCAGGCCGGCCAGGCGGGCGTAGCGCTGCATCATCGCCCGGTAGGTGAGCACCTCGGGGCCGCCGATGTCGAAGGCCCGGTCGGTGGCCGGGTCGTCGGGCAGGTGGGCGGCGGCGACCAGCAGGCGCAGCACGTCGCGGACGGCGATCGGCTGGATCCGGGTGTCCACCCAGCGCGGGGTGATCATCACGGGGAGGCGCTCGGTGAGGTGGCGCAGCATCTCGAAGGAGGCCGAGCCGGAGCCGATCACCACGGCGGCACGCAGCTCGGTGACGGGCGTGCCGCCCTCGCGCAGGGCCCGCCCGGTGGCGACCCGGGAGCGCAGGTGCGGGGAGAGCAGGCCCTCGGGCAGGTCGGGCGGGACGAGGCCGCCGAGGTAGACGATCCGCCGGACGCCGGCCCGGGCGGCGGCCCGGCCGAAGGCGCGGGCGGCGTCCCGGTCGACGGCCTCGAAGCCGGGGCCGCTGCCCAGCGAGTGCACCAGGTAGTAGGCGACGTCGACGCCGTCGAAGGCGCCCTCCAGGGTGGGCGGCCGGGTGACGTCCCCGGTGACGGCCTCGACGGCGGCCCGCCAGGGGTGGTCGCGCAGCCGGGCCGGGTCGCGGACCAGGCAGCGCACCTCCGCCCCGTCGGCCAGCAGCCCGGGCACCAACCGCCCGCCGAGGTAGCCGGTGGCCCCGGTGACCAGACAGCGCATGGCATCTCCTCCCGTCCGTTCCACCATCCCCCAGGGTCTTCGTCACCGCGGCCCGGACGGATCGCCGGGCCGGGCGGATCGCCGGGCCGGGCGGGCCCGGCGGCGGACGAGGGGGGGTGGATGGAGTGCCAAGTAGCCGTCGACCCGGTGCCAAGTCGGGGTGCCGGGGCCGGGCTACGGTGGGCCGTGTTCAGGGAGAACCCGTGCTCCACGGGGGTGCCGGCTCCTTCCCGATGTGGCGGGGAGTCGATCCGGTACCGGAGCGCGGACGTGTCGGGGCGGACTGCTCTTCCGCCCGCACCGGCGGGTAGCCGGTCCGGCCGGTGGCCTTCCCCAGTGCCACCGGGCGGACCGGCCCGGGTCGCCCTCCCCTTCGGCCCGGCCGGTTGACGCGCCCGGCCGGTTGACGCGCCCGGCCGGTTCAGTGGCGCGGACCGCCCGCCCGGATGCTCCGTCCGGTGACGGTGGTGGGGGTCAGCCGCACCCAGCGGCCGTGGCCGGCGGGCTGCGGCAGTTCGGCGAGCAGCGCCGGTTCGGTGACGTACTCGAGCGGGCCGATCATCAGCACGCTCCAGCCCTCGTTCAGGTCCTGGTCGGCCCGGTCCACCTCGAACGCGGCGTCGCCGCCCGCCCCGGGGGCCAGCGGCCCGTCCGGGCCGGTCCGGTACAGCACGGTGTGGTCGTGCACCAGGT
The DNA here is from genome assembly GCF_000721345.1 of Kitasatospora sp. NRRL B-11411. Lineage (NCBI taxonomy): Bacteria > Bacillati > Actinomycetota > Actinomycetes > Kitasatosporales > Streptomycetaceae > Kitasatospora > Kitasatospora sp. NRRL B-11411. Next base: position 47,943 of record NZ_JOGH01000022.1, read on the forward strand.
AGCCGACCGGACGCACCACGGGGCCGTCCGGCCCAGTCCGGGCGATCCGGCCGAGGCCGTGGGCGCCCAGCCGCCGCCAGCAGTCCGCGACGCCCAGCTCGCCGAGCACCGGCGGCCCGGCCGGCACCGGCCCCGCGGGGCGGGCCGCCCGCTCGGCGGGGCGTCCGGCCACCAGTTCCTCGTACTCCAGGCCGAGGACGGCGGCCAGCCGCAGCAGCGCGGGCGGGTCGAAGGCCGGCCCGAGTTCCAGGACGCGGTGCAGGTAGGCCGTCGACATGCCGGCCCGCGCGGCTGCCTGCCCCTCGGTCAGCCCGAGGTCGGCGACGCGGTCCGCGAAGCGGCGGGCGAGCGCGCTCGATGGCGCGTGTTCGGTGGTCACTGCGGTCACCTCCCGTGGATCCGTCGGTCCGGACCGGTGCGCACGGGGGCGGGACTGCTCCCGGCGCTCCTCCCGGCCGGTACCCCCAGGGTGCCCGACGGAGGACCCGCCCCGGCAGGGGCCTTGGACCCGTCCCGACCTGCCGAAGGCCCCGCCCGGAGGCGACCGGCCCGCCCGGACCCGGACGCCGTCACCCGCCGCCCGCCCGTCGTCACCCGCCGCTCGCCCGCCGTTGTCGGCCGTCGCCCGCCGGGACCAATGGCCCGGTCCGGGCGGGTCCGGCGGCCCTGGCGGGGGCGGACGGGCGGGCGCAGAGTGGGGGGCGACCCCGCTGTCGGGCGATGGGGGCCCGCGGGGACTCGCACAGGGAAGGCACTGCCATGACTCGTCCCGTTCTCGCCGCAGTCGACGCATCCGTCCGCAGCCGGGCCGCCGCGCACTGGGCCGCCCAGGAGGCCGGCCGGCGCGGTGCCCCGCTGCGGCTGCTGCACGCCTGGCCCTACCTGGGCCGGAAGGCCAACGACCTGGTGAAGGCCGAGGACCTGGAGAGCGGCGCGCAATCCATGCTGGGCGACGTCGCCAAGGAGCTGGGTGCCGCGTACCCGGGCCTGGAGGTGACCGGCGAGCTGGTGCCGGACGCCGCGATCGACGGGCTGACGGCCGCCGCCGAGCAGGGGCAGCTGCTGGTGATCGGCACCCGCGGGCTGGGCGGTTTCCGCGGGCTGCTGGTCGGCTCGGTCAGCCTGGGCGTGGCGGGCCGCTCGGCGGCACCGGTGGTGCTGGTCCGCGAGGGCCGGCCGGAGCCGCAGTCGCACGAGCCGGAGGTCACCGTCGGCCTGGACGCGCTCGAACCGGACGACGCCGTACTGGAGTTCGCCTTCCAGGAGGCGCAGCTGCGCGACGCCCGGGTGCGGGTGGTGCACGGCTGGGAGCTGCCGCCGGTGTACGGGTACGCCGGGTGGATCCCGGTGGAGACCGAGCAGCAGGAGCTGGGGGCGCTGGCGGTGGGCATGGTCGCCGAGGCGGTCGCCCCGTGGCGGCAGAAGTACCCGCGCACGCTGGTCCTGGAGGACGTCCGCACCGGTGGCGGCGCGGCCGCGCTGGTCGAGGCGTCCGAGCAGTCGGACCTGGTGGTGGTCGGCCGGCGTCGGCGCACCCTGGGTCTGGGCAGCAAGCTCGGCTCGGTGGCGCACGCGGTGATCCACCACGCGCAGGCCCCGGTCGCGGTGGTGCCGCACGACTGACCGCCGGCCGCTCAGCTCCCGGGCTCGGGCTCGGGCTCGGACTCGGGCTCGGACTCGAAGCGGAAGGCCAGCAGGGTGGCGTCGTCCTCGGACAGCGGGCCGGACATGTCGCGCACCACGGCGTCCACCAGTTCCTGCAGGTCGGGGCCGTGCGCGCAGTCCTCGACGGCGTGCCGCCGGACGGCCGCGCAGAGCGCGTCGAGGCGGGTGTCGATGTCCTGGTCGCGGCGTTCGACCAGGCCGTCGGTGTACAGCAGGACGGTGTCGCCGGGGCGGACGTACGTCTCCACCGCCCGGTAGGCGACGTCGGGCAGCACGCCCAGCGGCGGGCCGGTGTCGGCGGCCATCGGGGCGGCCCGGCCGTCCCGGAGCAGGACCGGCGGGGGGTGGCCGGCGCAGATCCAGCGCAGCAGGCGCCGGTCGGGGTAGTAGCGGGAGACGATCGCGGTGGCGGTGGCCTCGTCGCCCTCGTCGCAGGCGATCCGGTTGAGCCAGCCGCCGAGCGACTCGACCAGCGCGCCGGTGAACGCCAGCCCGGCCAGCGCGTGCCGCAGCATCGACATCAGGGCGACCGCGTCCAGGCCGTGCCCGCGCGCGTCGCCGACCGCCAGCAGCACCTGGCCGTCCGGGAGTTGGCGGACCTTGAACCAGTCGCCGCCGACCCCGGCCTCGGCCGGGCGGTAGGCCACCGCGGTGCGGACGTCGATCCCGACCAGGGCCGCGGAGCGCGGCTGCAGGGCCTCCTGGAGGCGCTGCACCACGTGGTGCTCGGCGTCGGCGCGCCGGGCCTGGCGCTCGGTCTCCTCCTGCTGCTCGCGCAGCCGCCGCCGGCTCTCCGACAGCTCCGTGACGTCCTGCAGCACCACCCGCAGGCCCTCGACCGGCCCGCCGCCCTCGCGCACCGCCTCGGCCACCAGCCGGACCCGGCGCGGCCGGCCGACCCCGTACAGCTCGGTCAGCACGTCGATGTCCTCGCCGGTGGCCAGCAGCCGGCCGAGGTCGCGGTACAGCGCGGGGCGGGCGGTCTCGGTGACCCGGCGCAGCGCCCGGCCGGGGGTGAGGGCGGCGGTGTCGGGCGGCAGGCCGAGCAGCACCGCCAGGCCGGGCGAGACGTCCAGCCGGTCCTCCTCCAGGTCCCACTCGGCCCAGCCGACCCGGGCGATGCGCTGCGCGGCGCGGGTGATCTCCTCGGTCCGGTCGTCGGGCCACACCAGCAGCAGCCGGCGGCCCAGCCGGTGCGCGGTGACGTGCTCGCGGCGGGTGCGGGTGCCGCCGTCGGGCGTCCGCAGGCTCCGCCGCACCGGCACCGAGCGGGCCGCGTACCCCGTCCGCAGCACCTCGCCGACGGTGTCCGCGAACGCCGCGCTCCACAGCCCCGGGTACGCCTCGCGCAGCGAGAGGCCGCCGCCCCCGTCGGCCTGCCGGTGCAACTGTCCGGGGTGGTGCGGGTGCCGGAGCGCGGCCTCGTTGACGATCACCGCGGCCAGGTCCCGGACGGCGCCCGCCCCGTCGAGCACCGGCTCGGCCAGCACCGCGGCCTGCGGGACGGCGTCCAGCAGGTGCCGCAGGTCGAGGTCCGGCGGGCGGGCCAGCTCCGGGTCGAGCGCCGCGTCCGGGACGACCGGCGGCGGGCCGGGCGGTTCGGCGGGCGCGGACCGGCGCTGCTCCTCGCGCAGCCGCTCGACGGTGCGGCGCAGGGCCTCGCCCCAGTCGGGCTGCTCCGGTCGCCCGTGCACGGCCGCCCCTCTCGCTCCGCCCGGCACTCCCCGCCCGCCGTCCTGCGCCGGGCGTTCTCCGCCACTTTTCCGGCGGCCCGGCCCGGCGGCGACCCCGGCGGCCCGGACGGGTGAGCCGCCGGGCCCGGCCCGGCTGACGCGCCGTCACCCGGCCGCGGGCCCGCCCGGGGCGGCCGGCGCCGGGGTCGACCACCGGGTCGACTCCCGGGGTCAACTCCCGGCGCAGGAACGGGCTTCGGCCAGGTAGCGGGCGACCGGGCCGAGGGTCAGCAGGCCGCTGGCAGCGCCGGCGTGTTCGGTGCGGGCGGGGTGGAGGGCTTCGGCGGCCCGGGTGGCGGTGGCGGGGTCGGCGAGGCGGGCGGCGGCGTGGGCGGTGAGGCACCAGAGGGCCTCCTGGAGGTGGTCGGGCGGGGGGTCGGGGAGGGCGGTGAGGGCTTCGGCGGCTTCGGTGCGGCGGCCCTGGGCGAGCAGCAGGTGCGGGCGGGCCCAGGGGAGGTGGGGGCCCCAGTCGAGGCGGGGGTCGACGGGGGCGGGGCGTTCGTGCAGCAGGCGCAGGCCGAGCAGGGCGAGCGGGAGGAGGCCGCGGCGCAGGCCGGGCATGCCGGCGGTGCGCAGGGCGGTGTCGGCGTGCCGGTAGCGGGCGGCGGCCTCGGCGGCGGTGGGGCCGCCGGGGCGGGTGCTGTGTTCGGCGGCGGCCCGGGCCCGGAACCAGGTGGTGAGGACGCCGACCAGGGGTGCCTCGGTGGTGGCGGCGAGCCGTTCGGCGGCCCGGGCGTGTTCGGCGGCGGTTTCGAGGTCGCCGAGGGCGGAGGCGGACTGCAGGCGGACCAGCCGGCCGAGGACGGCGAAGTGCGGCAGGTCGTGGCGGGTGGCGAGGTCGAGGATCTCCGCGCCGGTGCGGTCCCGTTCAGGGGCGAGGCCGGGGCGGCCGAAGGACTGCAGGAACACCCCGTTGAGGGCGAACGCCAGCAGGGCCGGGTCGCCCAACTGCCGGGCCAGGGCCTCGGCGCGGCGGGCGGCCCGGCCGGCGCGGCGCAGCCCGCCGGGGCTCTGGTCGGCGGTGCGGCTCTCGACGGCGACGGTGGCCAGCAGCCGGGCGGTGAGGGGGTCGGGGGCGTCCGGGCCGAGGGCGGCGAGGGTCCGTTCGGCGGCCTCGACCACGGCGCGGGACTGGGCGGCGTCGTCGGCGCGGCTCCACAGGGCGGGGACGTCGTAGGCGGCGATGACCTGGGCGGTCAGCAGCGGGTCGCCGGTGCGTTCGGCGGCGTGGACGGCGGCGAGGCGGTCGCGGCGGGCGTGCAGCAAGGCGTCGCCGCCCGCGAGCGAGAGGGTGCGGGCGAGGTCGACGGTGGTGCGCGGGCCGAGGCGGCCGCCGGGCAGGCTCCAGGCGGCGGGCGGCTGCCCGTGGGGGGCGGTGCCGGTGAGGATGTCGGCTTCCAGGCGCTGGAGTTCGGCGCCCGGGTCGAGGCCGAGCCGTTCGCCGAGCAGGGTGCGGGCGCGGCGCAGGGCGGCCAGCGCGTCGGCCTGCCGGCCGGAGCGGTGCAGGGCGCGGGCGAGCAGCGCCCAGGCGGCCTCGCGCCACGGGTGCTCGTCGACGTGGGCGCCCAACTCGGCTGCCAGAGAGGATAGTTGGGCCTCCGTTCCGGTGTCCGGCGGGGTGTCGAGGAGCAGTCGGGCGCGCAGTTCGATCGCGTCCAGCCGCAGTTCTTCGAGCCGGTCCCGTTCGCGGCGGGCCCAGGGCCGGTCGGGCAGGTCGGCGTAGGCGGGGCCGCGCCAGTCGGCGAGGGCGGCGGTCAGGTCGGGGGCGGCGGCGGGGTCGTGCCGGGCGCGGGCCAGGGCGTCCTCGAAGCGGTGGGCGTCGACGTCGGCGCGGGGCAGGCGCAGCGCGTAGCCGGGGCCCTCGGTGACCAGCAGGCGGGGCGGGGTACGGGGCGGCCGGTCGGGTTCGAGGGCGCGGCGCAGGGCGGCGACGAAGGTGCGCAGGGCGCCGACGGCGCGCGGCGGCGGGTCCTCGGCCCACAGGTCGTCGACCAGGGTGGCGGTGGGGACCAGCCGGCCGTCGGCGGCGACCAGCCGGGCCAGGACCTCGCGGTGGCGGGGGCCGCCGAGTTCCACCGGGGTGCCGTCCGCGTGCCGGGCCCGGACGGAACCGAGCACGTCGATTCGCATGCCCCCATCCTCCCTCCGGGGCGGGGCCGGGCCGCCGGGCACGGTGCGCGTGCTGATCGGTTGCTGATCGACGGGGCCGAGGCTGGTGCGGTCGGTTCCCGATCGGAGGAGAGGTTCCTGTCATGGAGTTCACAGAGTTCACGGAGTCCGCGGAATTCGCAGAGTCCACGGAGTCCGCGGAGTTCGGCGTGCGGGGGTTCGAGGACGTCCGGCTGCCCGGTGCGGACGGGGTGGAGGTCGCCGCGTGGGTCGGCGGCAGCGGCAGTCCGGTGGTGCTGCTGCACGGGTTCCCGCAGACCCGGCTGATGTGGCGGCACGTCGCCGAGCGGCTGGCCGCCGAGCACACGGTGATCTGCCCCGACCTGCGCGGCTACGGCGCCAGCGGGAAGCCCGCGGCCACCGGCCCCGAGGTGTACGCGAAGCGGACGATGGCCGCCGACGTGGTGGCACTGGCGGCCGCGCTGGGCCACCGGCGGTTCGCGCTGGTGGGGCACGACCGGGGCGCGCTGGTGGCGTTCCGCGCCGGGCTGGACCACCCGGGGACGGTCAGCCACCTCGGCATCCTCGACGTGGTGCCGACGCTCGACATGTGGGACGTCCTGCACGGCACCTCGGCGGCGGTCGGCTACCACCTGTACCTGATGGCGCAGCCGCCCGGCCTGCCCGAGACGATGATCGCCAACAGTGCGGACGCCTTCTTCGGGTCCTTCCTCGACGCCTGGGCGAACGACCCGGCCGCGCTGCCGCCCGAGGTCCGCGCGGAGTACCTGCGGGCGAGCGCGGCGGCCGTCCCGTCGATCGTCGCGGACTACCGCGCCTCGGCCGGCATCGACGTCCTGCACGACCGGGCCGACCTGGACGCCGGCACCCGGCTGGCCATGCCGGTCACCGTCGTCCAGCAGGACTGGGGCGCCCGCCTGGGCTACGACGCCGCCGGGCTCTGGCGGGCCTGGGCCCCGGACCTCGACCACCGGCTGACCCGGGCGGGGCACTTCATGGCCGAGGAGGCCCCCGACGAGATCACCGCGGCCGTCCGGGCCCTGCTGGCCCGCTGACGGGCCGTCGACGGGCGCCGCCGGCCCCGTTCTCGTTCGGACGCCGCCCCGTTCTCGTTCGGACGCCGCCCCGTTCTCGTTCAGAAGCGGCGCCAGTGGCCTTCGGAGACGATCTCGACGGCGCCGTCGACGACCTGGACCGCGGTCTCGTCGTCGATGGCGTAGGCCGGGTTCGGCAGGGCGGCGGCCCAGCGTTCGGCGTCGGCCGCGGTGTTCTCCGGCAGGTCCGGGTGGTCCAGGTGCGGGAAGAGGGAGAAGTCGACCAGGCCCAGGGTCTCGTCGCCGCCGCCGGGCGGCTCCCACCCGACGAAGTCCGCGCCGATCCGGGGCGTCATCACCATGCTGCCGGCGCTCAGTCCGACCCAGGTCTTCCCGGGGAAGGAGGGGAGCAGCTCCGCCAGGCCGGACCGGCGCATCCAGTGGCACAGGTAGAGCGCGTCACCGCCGTTGGCGAGCAGGACGTCGGCCTGCTCGACCCAGGGCAGCCAGCGCTCCGGGCCGATGCTGGGCAGCGCGGTGAGCTCCAGGACGCCCATGGACTTCCAGCCGAGTTCGCACATCGGGGTGGTGGAGCGCCCGGTGACGAAGCGCCAGGCCCCGGCCGGGCTGCCCATCGGGTGGCCGTAGCCCGCGGTGGGGATGCACAGGGCGTCGGCCTCCTCGATCGGTTTGCCCAGCAGGTCGACCAGGGCCCGCCGGATGCTGGGGTTCTTCACTCCGGCAGAGGTGAGGAGCAGTTTCACGGTGCCTCCGGGGCAGGGGCGGTCGGCGGTGCGGGGGCCCGGCCGGTCAGCCGAGTTCCTGACGGGCGAACAGTTCCAGGTGGCCGCAGTTCGGGCAGCGGAAGGCGTCGAGCTGGAAGCGGGGGCGGCCCAGGCGCTTGGCCCGGCCGAAGACGCCGCGCTCCAGCGGGCCGGCGATCCAGCGGGTGTCGCCGTGGCTGTGCTCGCCGCTGTCCTCGAGGAAGCCCTGGTCGAGTCCGGGGTTCCCGCAGTGGGTGCACTTCAGGTCCTTGGTCACGGGGGCGAGTGTAGGCCGGGGGCGGAGCGGCCCGACAGGGGTTCCGGGGAGCCGGGGGCGGGGCTCCGCGCGGTGACATCCGTCATGCCCGATCGCGGACCGCCGGCACTGCCGGGCCGCCCCCGGCTCCCCGGATGATCGTCGGCAGCACACGGCGGACAGGACCGAGGGGGACGGGTTGAACGGGTCGAGCGGGTCGGGCGGGAACCGGCGGCGGGTGCCGGAACTCCTGCCGCAGGGCGGGGCGGGCGGGGCGGACGGGGCGGCGGTGCGCGGGGTCGTCCTGCTGCTGCCGGGCGGGGCGGTGCGGGGGCACGGGCGGCCGTCCCGGCTGGCCGCGTTCGGGATGGCGGAGCCCGCGCGGCGGTTGGCCGCGGCCGGGCGGGCGGACGGGGTGGCGGTGGTGCGGCTGCGCTACCGGTTCCGCGGGTGGAACGGCGCGGAGGCCGACACCCTGGCGGACGCCCGCTGGGCGCTGGACGCGGTGCGCGCGGCGCACGGGCCGGGGGTGCGGATCGGGCTGCTGGGGAACTCGCTCGGCGGGCGGGCCGCCTTCCGGGCGGCGGACGGTCCGGGGGTGGTCGCGGTGGCGGGTGTCGCCCCGTGGCTGCCGGACGGCGAGCCGGTCGGGCAGGTGGCCGGCCGGGCCGCGCTGATCGTGCACGGGGACCGGGACCGCGGCGAGGCCGGGGCCGCGCACTCGCTCGCGTACGCCGAACGGGCCCGGCCGGTCACCGCGCTGCGCCGGCTGGAAGTGGCGGGCGCCGGGCACCTGTTGCTCTCCCGGGCCGCGGACGCCTGGGCGCCGGCCGTCGACTTCCTGCTCGACGCGCTGGCCGGGCGCGACCCCTTCGGCCGGCTGCCGCCCGAGGACGCCGCCGCCCCGCTGCGCACCCCCGTGCCGGTCGGGTACGGGGCGCGCGGCGGGGCGTGAGCGGGTCAGGAGGAGGCGGCCGGGGTGGCCTTGTCGTCGGCCTTGATGGCGAAGTTGACGTTGGTGCCCTGGACCGCGGTGACGGTGACGGTGATGCCCAGGGTGCTGCCGTCGTCGGCGACCAGCTGGCAGCGCAGGACGGTGCCGACCTTGCCGAGCAGGTCGTCGGGGCAGGTGACCTTCGGCTCGGCCTTGCTGCGGGCGGCGGCGAGCTTCTGGGCCGTGGTCTTGGCGACCTTGGCGGCGGAGACCTTGGGGAGGGCCGCGTCGCCCCCGTCGCCCTGGGCCACCGCACCGCCCGTGGGGCTCGCGCCGTCGGTGGGGGCCGCGCTGTCCGCGGCGCCCGTGGTGGCGGTCGAGGACGGGGACGGGGCGGCGGTGGTGGGCTGGGTGGTGCCCACGTGCACCTCGGCGCTGCACCCCGTCAGGACGGCTGCCGCGGCGGCGGCCACGGCTATCGACACGGCCTTGGCACTGCGTACTGCGAACACTTCGGCTCCTGCTCTCCCCTGTGGGTGCCGGCCCCGCACGGGCCGGGCACCGGCCCGGACGAAAGCCGGAGCCTAGCACCGGGCCGGTTCCGCACCCGGGCAGGCGGCGGACGGGGGCGGCGGGCGGTGCGGGCGACGGCCCGTCACTTCCCGGGGGCGCCGCGCGGGTTGGCCGCGGGGCGTCGCCGACCGGATGGTGAGACGGCCGGGCCGGTCCGCGGCGGGCCGCCGGGGCCGTTCCGGCCGGGCGCGGACCGGGGCGGGAACCCGGGCGGGAACCGGCCCGGCCTGGTGATCTTGGTCCGCGGGGTGGGACGGAGGCGGGGCGGAGCATGGCCGGAAGGCGGGGGGAGGCGGCGAGGAGGTCGTGTCGGATCCCTTGACGGTCCACCGACCAGGCCCCTACGGTGCGGTCACCGACGGCCCCGGGCGGGTGGCCGCGGACTCCCCCACCCCGTGTCAGGAAGGGCGACCGTGTTGCCCGTTCACCCGCTCCCCCACCCGATCGGTGCCACCCGCCAGCCGGGCGGCACCGTCCCGTTCCCGGCCTCCGGGCCGGACGAGGCGCCGAGCGCGCCCCCCGGTCCGACGCTGGCCCAGGTCGCGGCCCGCGCGGGCGTGTCGAGCGCGACCGCGTCCCGGGTGCTGAACCGGTCCGCGCCGGTGTCCGCCGAGATCGCGGCGCGCGTCGAGTGCGCCGCCCGCGAGTTGAGCTACGTCCGCCGCCGGGCGCCCGCCGCGACGGCCCGGGACACCGGGGCGATCGCCGTGGTGGCGTTCGCGGACGTGCTGCGCTTCCACGCCGACCCGTTCCCGGTGCGGCTGCTGGCGGGTGCCCAACGGGTCGTCCCGGACCGGGAGTTGGTGGTGCTGACGGCGGGTCCGGGGCCGGCCCGGCCGTCGCTGGTGCGCTACCTGTGCGGCGGGCACGTGGACGGCGTGCTGCTGGTCGGCCGGTGGGGCGACCCGGCGCTGCCCGGGCTGCTGCAGGCCGCGGGCGTGCCGGTGGTGTCGCTGGGGCGGCCGCCGCAGTCGCAGCGGCTGGCGCACGTGGACGCCGACAACCTGAGCGGGGCGCGGGCCGCCGTGAACCTGCTGCACCGGGCCGGGCGGCGGCGGATCGCCACCATCGCCGGGCCGCCGGACACCGCCGCGGGCGCCGACCGGCTGGCCGGCTACCGGCGGGCGCTGGCCGACCAGGGCGACCCGACCCGCTGCGCGGTGGCGTACGGCGACTTCGGGTCGCGCTCCGGCGAGCACGCGATGCTCCGGCTGCTCGACCAGTACCCGGACGTGGACGCGGTGTTCGCCGCCTCGGACGCGATGGCGGTGGGCGCGCTGCGGGCGCTGCGCCGGCTCGGGCGGCGGGTGCCGGACGACGTCGCCGTGGTCGGCTTCGACGACTCCCCGGCCGCCGCGACCGCCCGGCCGGGCCTGACCACCGTCCGCCAGCCGGTCGAGGACCTGGGCGCCCGGGCGGTGGAACTGCTGCAGGACCCGACGCCGGGCCGCTCGGTGGTGCTGCCCACCCACTTGGTGGTGCGCCAGTCCTGCTGACCCTTCGTCCGTCAAACCGTTCGCAGGGCAAGCGAGTTGGAGGTTCCGTGGAGGCCGCCCGGACGGCCGGGCGGCCGAGCTAGGGTAGTTGGCCCATGCACCCGTTCGCACCGGCGGGCGGGGCAGGCCGCAGGGGAGCCGCCGATGGCCCGGTACGACGTGATGGCGCTCGACGCCACGGGGGTGGTGCACGGCCACCGCGCCGACACCGTGCGGCCGGACGCGGCCCGGATGGGCGCGTTCGGCGACGAGTGCGGGGCCCCGTACGTGGAGGTGATGCACGAGGACGGGCAGATGGTGTTCGGCCGCGACGGCGGCGGCCACTGGCACCTGCTGTGCGACGAGGTCGACCGGCGGGCCGCGGAGGAGGTGCTGCTCTGGTTCGAGCTGCTGCACCACTACCCGGGCCCGGGCCGCGACGACCCCGACCACCCGCTGGCCGGGGAGCCCCCGGCGGGCGCCCGCGGCGAGCTGGAGCGGACCGAGGCGCTGCGGCTGGTCGCCGAACGGATCGCCGCGACCGGCGCCGACTACCCGGTGGACCGGCTGGTCGCCGAGCGCTTCCCCGGCGGCTGGTCGGTGTACGCGCCGGCGGAGGTGGACGACAGCGACCCGGCGGCGTTCCCGGAGTCCCTGCCGGTGGGCCGCTCGGTGTTCCTGGTCGGCGACCTGGGCCGGATCCGGGAGGCCACCACCTCGCTGCCGCCGCGCGTGCTGCGCGAGCGCTTCCGCGCCGAGGAGGCGTTCATCCGCCGGGTACCGGACGGGGAGTCGCTCCGGGACGAGGAGGCCGACCTGTGGGCGGCGGCCACCCAGCTCCCCGGCGCACCGCCCGCCGCGCCCACCGCCGTCGACCGGCCCGCCGAGACCACCCTGATCAAGCGGGCCGCCGGACTGCTCGACCCGATCGTGCAGCAGCTCGCCCTGCTCGGCCCGAAGGGCTGGGAGAGCCTGACCGCCGTCTTCTCCTGCACCGTCGGCGCCGAGATCGCCCGGCTGAGCTTCCGGCGCGGCGACCGGGAGACCGCGGTCCGCGTCCCGGAGAAGCTGGCGGTCCTGGTGCGGCGCCAGCGCCACCTGGCCGCCCGGACGGCCGACGGGCCCTGGTACCGGCTGCTGGTGGAGGCCGACGCGGGGCTGACCTTCGGCGGCGTGCTGGTCGACTACGACTACGGGGAGGAGCCGCTGCCCGCCGAACACCTGCTGTCCGCCGTCCACTACCGCGAGGACCTGTTCGCCTACCCGCGCCCCACCGTCCCCGACTGGCTGACCCGCCACCTGGCCGCCGACCGCCCGGGGCCGGCCCCCGTGCCTGAGCTTGAGCCTGTGCCCGTGCCTGCGCCCGCACCTGCGCCGAAGCTCGCGCCCGCGCCCGCGCCGGAGCCGGAGCCGCAGGCGCCCCGCGTCGTCCTGGACTCCCCGCGCCGCCGCCTGTACGCCGACACCTCCCGGATCACCTACGGCAAGGAGACGCTGGCGCTCGACGACATCGAGTGGGTCTGCTACTCGGTGACCCGGACCGTCACCCACCGCTTCCTCTGGCCGAGTTCGCACGAGACGACGTACGGGTTCGGGGTCGGGCCGAGCGGCCGGCTGAGCAGTCTGCCCTTCTCGGTGTACGGGAAGAACGCCCGGCCGCCGCAGGAGTGGACGGCGCTGGTCGAGCTGGTCCAGCAGTACGTCGAACCGCGGCTGCTGGAGGAGTACTTCGAGCTGGTCGCCACCGGGGGGACCACCCTGATCGGCGAACTGCGGCTGGACGGGGAGGGGTTGGCCGCCCGGGTCAGCAACGGCTGGAAGGGGCGCAACGAGTACCTGGCCTGGCGCGAGCTGGCCCCGGTGCGGGTGGAGAACGGCTCGGTGGCGCTGTACCGGACCGGCACGCGGGAACCGGTGTTCCGGTTGCCGCTGCACCGCGCCAACGTGGTGCTGCTGCCCGCCCTGCTCCCGGCGCTGGCCCGGCTGTTCACCGGCCGCCCGCTCGGCTGACCGTCCGGCGGCGCCCGCCGTCCGAACGGGTTCGCACCGGGCGGCGGGCACTGGTACAAGGCTGTCGAACGACTGTCGAATACGCCCCGGCGGGGTGTCGGGGCGGGCCGCCGCGCAGGTCGCACGCAGGCGAAAGAGCTGTCGAATATCTGTCGAACGCGGGGCCCCGAAAGGTTTCGACGGGGCGTCAACCGCCCCTGGGGGAAGGGTTCCAGGGGGTGCGGGCGATGTAACTTTCACCGCGGGCGCGTCACTGACCTGCGATTTTACACGCTCTCGAAACGGGGTCGTTGTCGGGCGGGTGGACCGGGCCGCTTTTCTGGTCCTCCCCACCCGTGACCGAGGAGAGTCCCCCATGACCCCTGTCCCCCTGGAGCGCCGGGCCGCCTCGCGGCCCCCGGTGCGCGGACGCCGGCCGGTGCTGGCGACGGTGGCCGCCGCGGCCGCCCTCGCCGCCTGCGCGGCGACCGCGGCGCTGCCCCAACTGACCGCCAGCGCGGCCGAGTCGGCGGGTGCGGCGACCGCGGCGAGCCAGCCGTACACCTGGAACAACGTGCAGATCGGCGGTGGCGGGTTCATCCCGGGCATCGTCTTCAACCAGGGGCAGCAGGGCCTGGTGTACGCCCGCACCGACATCGGCGGCGCGTACCGGCAGGACCCGGCCACCAAGCAGTGGATCCCGCTGCTGGACTCGCTGGGCTGGGACGACTGGGGCCTGACCGGCGTGGCGAGCCTCGCCACCGACGCCAAGGACCCGAAGCGGGTGTACATCGCGGGGGGCACCTACACCAACGGCTGGGACCCGGCGAACGGCGCGATCCTGCGCTCCACCGACCAGGGGAAGACCTGGCAGCGCACCACCCTGCCGTTCAAGATCGGCGGCAACATGCCGGGCCGCGGCATGGGCGAGCGCCTGACCATCGACCCGAACAACGACGCGGTGCTCTGGTTCGGCGCCCCCAGCGGCAAGGGCCTGTGGCGCAGCGCCGACTACGGCGTGACCTGGTCGCAGGTGACGGCGTTCCCGGTGACCGGCAGCTACGCGCCGGACCCGACCGACACCTCGGGCTACCAGAGCGACCCGCTGGGCGTGCTGTGGGAGGTCTTCGACCAGGGCAGCGGCACCGTCAACGGCGTCACGAAGACCATGTACGTCGGCGTCGCGGACAAGCAGAACAGCATCTACCGCTCGGACGACGGCGGTTCGACCTGGACCAGGATCGGCGGCCAGCCCACCGGCTTCGTCCCGCACAAGGCGGTCCTGGACGCGTCCGGCGGCAACCTGTTCGTCTCGTACTCGGACACCGGCGGCCCGTACGACGGCGCGCACGGCGACGTGTGGAAGTACGCGACCAGCACCGGGAGTTGGACGAACGTCAGCCCGGTGCCGTCCTCGGACAGCAGCAACAACTTCTTCGGCTACTCGGGCCTGACCATCGACCGCCAGCACCCCAACGTGCTGATGGTGACGGGCTACAGCTCGTGGTGGCCGGACACCCAGATCTGGCGCTCCACCGACTCGGGCGCCACCTGGAAGCCGTTCTGGTCGTACAACGGCTACCCGACCCGGGTCGACCAGTACAGCATCGACATCTCCTCGGTGCCGTGGCTGACCTTCAACGCGAACGTCTCCGCGCCGGAGGAGTCGCCGAAGCTCGGCTGGATGACCGAGTCGCTGGAGATCGACCCGTTCGACTCGGACCGGATGATGTACGGCACCGGCGCGACGCTGTACGGCTCGTCCAACCTGACCAACTTCGACAAGGGCACCAAGGTCGGCATCGCCCCGGTGGTCAAGGGCCTGGAGGAGACCGCGGTCAACGACCTGGTCTCGCCGCCGACCGGCGCGCCGCTGCTCAGCTCGCTGGGCGACCTCGGCGGGTTCAAGCACGACGACCTGACCAAGGTCCCGGCGAAGATCTTCTCCCAGCCGAACCTGACCTCCGGCACCTCGATGGACTTCGCCGAAGCCTCCCCGGCCAGCATGGTGCGGGTCGGCGAGACCGCGTCCGGCTCGACCGAGAAGCACATCGGCTTCTCGATGGACGGCGGCGCCAACTGGTTCGCGGCCTCCGCCGAGCCGTCCGGCGTCACCGGCGGCGGGCAGGTGGCGATCTCGGCCGACGGCTCGGCCACCGTGTGGAGCCCGAAGGGCACCGGCGTGTACCGCACCTCCGGCACGGGCAGTTCCTGGACGGCCGTCACCGGCCTCCCGGCGGGCGCGGGCGTGCAGGCCGACCGGGTCGACCCGAAGACCTTCTACGGCTGGTCCGGCGGCACCTTCTACGTCTCCACCGACGCGGGCGCCACCTTCACCGCCAAGGCGAGCGGCCTGCCCACCGAGTCCGTCCGCTTCAAGGCCGTGCCGGGTGCGAAGGGCGACGTCTGGCTGGCCGGCGGCACCGCCACCACCAGCTACGGCCTGTGGCACTCCACCGACGGCGGCGCGACCTTCACCAAGCAGGCGGGCGTCGACCAGGCCGACAACATCGGCTTCGGCAAGGCCGCCCCCGGCAAGACCTACCCCGCGATGTACACCTCCGCCAAGATCGGCGGCGTCCGCGGCCTGTTCCGCTCCGACGACGCCGGCGCCAGCTGGGTCCGGATCAACGACGACGCCCACCAGTGGGGTTGGACCGGCGGCGCGATCACCGGCGACCCGCGGATCTACGGCCGGGTCTACGTCGGCACCAACGGCCGCGGCATCGTGTACGGCGACACGGCGGGCGGCGTCTCGCCCTCGCCGAGCACTTCGGCCTCCGGCTCCACCTCGCCCTCCCCGTCGGCTTCCCCGTCCCCCTCGCCGTCCGCCTCGGCCTCCGCCTCGCCCTCGCCGTCCTCCTCCCCCAGCGGTGGCGGCACCTCCTCCTGCGAGATCACCTACGCGGTGTCCAGCCAGTGGGGCGGCGGCTTCGGCGCCAACGTGACGGTGGCCAACAAGGGCACCACGGCGGTCAACGGCTGGACGGTGAAGTGGGCCTTCCCGAGCGGACAGACCGTCACCTCGCTCTGGAACGGCAACGCCACCCAGAGCGGCGCGCAGGTGACCGTCACCGACGCGGGCTACAACAAGGCCATCGCGCCCGGGAGTTCCGCCTCCTTCGGCTTCAACGGCAGCTGGAGCGGCACGAACACCGCCCCGACCGCGTTCACCCTGAACGGCACCGCGTGCACCGTGAAGACCGGCTGACGCGCTGACCGGCTGACGTACTGCCAGGCTGACGCGCCGACAGGCTCGTCGCCCCCGCCCGGAATCCGTCCGGGGCCGGTCGGGGGCGGCGGCACCACGGCGGAGCCCGGGTCGCCCATGTCTCGTGGGGAGGCGGCCCGGGCTCCGTCGCGTCCGCGGGCGGGCCACCGAGCGGTACCGGTGCCGTTACTGCGGGCGGGCCTTCAGGGCCGTTCCGATGGCGGCCAGGTCGGGCTTGAGGAGGCCGGGGCCGCTGTGGCCGTTGGGGGCGAAGGTCTTGATCTCGACGTCGACGGCGACGCCGGCGGGGCCTTCCTCGATGCACTCGATGCCGGCGATGAAGTAGACGCAGTGCTCCCCGGCCGGCTGCTGGGCGAGCTCGATGTCGTCGTAGGGCCAGTCCGCCGCGTCGGCGCGCTCCAGGCCGACCAGGTGCGCCAAGCAGATGCGGGCCAGGTGCGGGGCCAGTTGGCCGGCGACGGCGGTGAGGGCGTCGAAGGTGGGGATCTCCGGCCACAGGGTGGTGATCGGGCGGGACCGGCCGGAGAAGTCGAAGAAGGTGAAGGTGTGGCGCTCGCCGACGTGGTGGACGGCTCCCCCGGTGACGGTGACCGTGAGGGTGACGGCCTTCTTCCGGTAGGTGGTGGTGGCCTGCGCGGTGGCCACCACGGCGGCGGAGTCCTTGTGGGCCGCGATCGAGGGGGCGTTCGACCGGGCCCGCCGGAAGCGCTGTTCGCCCACTGCGGCGCTCAGGAACTCGGTCAGGCCCTTGCGCAGGTGGGAGGTGCCGTCGTAGAGCCACTGCTCGGTCTTCGGCGGGTAGAGCAGCCGCCCCTCGCGGCCTGCCTCGTCGGCCTCCTGGTGCGCCTCGCGGAGCAGGGCGGTCAGGTCGTTCCACAGGGCCGGCGTCCTGAAGTCGCCCAGTCCGGCGTTGCCGTCGCTCGCCCGGTCCCACCGCTCCTCCAGCAGCCGGAGCTTGGCGCTGACGCCGTCCAGCACGCGCTTGCCCGGGGTCTGCGGGTCGGGCACGGTGTCGGGGTCGAAGGCCTGGCCGGGGTCGGTGGCCGGGCTCTTGGGACCCAGGGAGAGGTTGAGCGGCAGGTTCCACAGCAGCCGGTGGGCGCTGACCTTCGGCGTCGCGTCCCGCACCGCCGCCGTGACCGGCTGGCCGGCCAACTCCCAGCAGAGCGCCCAGAAGGCGCGCACGGCGGTCTGCAGCGCCGCGGGCTGGCTGGTGTACAGGAGGGCGACCTGCTCGGCCACGGAGGCCAGCTTCTCCTTGGAGATCTTGTGGTGCAGCGCGCCGTCCCCCCACTCGGCCGGGAAGGGGTACTTCGCCTTGCCCTTGGTGATCGGCAGGACCGCCCAGTCGTTCTTACCGGGCACGGTACTGCCGGTGTTGGGAGCGAGGGCCTTGGTGTTCGCCGGCTGGGCGGCAGTGGTCATCTGTTCCTCCTCCGGTGCTGCTGGCGGGCGCAAGCATGGGGCAGGCCGATGCACGTCGGCTAAACGGGCAGGCAGACCGGGGTGGACCCGGCGGTGGGGCAGCCCGGCGGTGAGGCGGCCCGGGCTCCGTCGCGTCCGAAAACGGGCTGCCCGCCCGGTGGGCCGCGTGCTGTACTCGGCGTATGACGGGCGACGGGGTGGACGGTGGCGGTACGGGCGGTGCGGGCGGTGACGGTGCGGGCGGTGACGGGCGGATGCGGTTGCGGGTGACCGGTCGGCCGGTGTCCACGGGGGCGCGGCTCCGCCGGGTGCTGGACACCGGGGCGATGCTGGGCGGCACCTTCTTCCACCCGCCCGACCCCATGGTCGCGTTCCTGTACGCGAGCCGCGCCGACCTGCTGCGCCTGGGCGCCCTGTTCCGGCTCGCCGCGACCAGCCCGCACAGCGCGCTGCACGTCCCGGCCCCGCCGGGCCCCGGGCCGATGGACGCCCGGACGACCCCCCTGCTGGTGGCCCGCGAGGACACCGGCCTGCGCCCGTCCGACTGGCCCGCCCTGCGCCGCGCCCCGCACCGCGGCGCCGCCCCGCTGACGGTCACCGCCCCGGCCCCGCGCCCCGCCGACCGCCCGGACGACGTCCGCCGGCTGGCCGACCGCCACCCGGCCCGGTACGCCGAGCACGCCGGGACGTCCTTCGTCCTGGCCCGCCCCGAACTGCTGTTCTGGATGGGCGACTTGCTGACCGAGGCCGGGGAGTCCGTCGCCACCGACCGCGAGGTCCACCGGCGCGGCGAGAGCTACCGGGACGACTGGGCGGGCTTCTTCGACCCCGAGCGCACCGACGACCCGATGCACGCCCTGTGCGTCGTCGCCGCCGACCCGATCTTCCACCGCTCCCGCTGGCAGGCAGTCCGCCACCGGCGCCTGGTGCGGCGGTGACGTAGTGCGGCGGTGACGGGGCGTCAGGCGGGCGCGAGGAGGCGGCGGACGGCGCGGCGGGCGCGGGTGGCGGCCTGCGGGTCCTGCCAGAGCTGGATGCCCTGGTCGGCGGCCAGGGCGACGCCGCGCAGTTCGAAGAGCAGTTGCGCCGGCTCGGTGCCGGGCGGCAGTTCGCCGGCGGCGAGGCCCGCGTCGAGTTCGCCGAGGACGAAGGCGTCCCAGCGGGCGAGCGCCGCGCGGACCCGGTCGCGGACCGGGCCGGGGCGGGCGTCGAACTCGGCGGCGACGGCGGTGAGGAAGCAGCCCGCGTGTCCGTCGGCGGTCATGTAGGCGAACCAGGCGTCGTGGGCCCGGACCAGGCGTCCGGTGCCGGGGTCGGCGCCGGACAGCGGGGCGAGGACCGCCGCCCGGAAGCGGGCCACCGCCTCGTCCACGGCCGCGAGGTGGAGTTCCTCCTTGGTGCCGAACGGGCCGATCACCCCGGCCTTGCTCATCCCCAGGTCGTCGGCGAGCGCCCCGATGGTGACGCCCTCCAGGCCGGTGACGACGGCCAGGGCGAGGGTGCGGTCGAGGATCCGGGCGCGGGTGGCGGTGGCTTCGGCGACGGACTTGCGCGGACTCATGGCGCAAGCTTAACCTAACGACCGTTCGCTATTAACGATCGGTCGTTCGCTATCTCCCGTGGCGGACGGCCACTCCCCCGAGGAGGGGACGTGCGGATCCACCATCTCAACTGCGGTTCACTGCGCACCGTCGAGCACCGGGGCGAGCACCGTCCGGCGGTCTGCCACTGCCTGCTGCTGGAGACCGACCGGGACGGCCTGGTCCTGGTCGACACCGGGCTCGGCACCGCCGACGTCGCCGACCCCGAGCGCACCCTGGGGCCCGAGTTCCGAGGCCGCGCCCAACCCGCGCTCGACCTCGCGGAGACGGCCCTGCACCGGGTCCGCGCACTCGGCCACGATCCGCGCGACGTCCGGCACGTCCTGCTCACCCACCTCGACCTCGACCACGCCGGCGGCCTGCCGGACTTCCCCGACGCCGAGGTCCACCTGCTGGCGGCCGAGCAGCGCGCCGCGCTCGGCACCCCCGGCCCGCACCCCGAGGACCGGATCCGCTACCGCCCCGCCCACTGGGCGCACCGCCCCCGGTGGACGGCCCACCGGCCCGCCTCCGCGGACCCCTGGTTCGGATTCGACGCCGTCCGCCCGCTGCCGCGCCTCGCCGATGACCTGGCGCTCGTCCCGCTCGGCGGGCACAGCGCCGGACACGCCGCGGTCGCGGTCCGGGACCGCGCCGCCGGGCGCTGGCTGCTGCACTGCGGGGACGCCTACTACTTCCACCGCGAGATCGACCCGGACCGGCCCGAGACCCACCCCGGCATGGACGTCCTGCAGCAGCTCACCGAGGTCGACCGGCCGCTGCGCCTGGGCAACCAGGCCCGGCTGCGCGAACTGGTCCGCGAACACGGCGGGCGGGTCGTGCCCTTCAGCGCCCACGACCCCTGGGAGTACGCCCGCCTGGCGGGGAAGTAGCGGACCGGCCCGCGCAGCGCCCAGCCGGGCGCCGGGCCACCGGCCCGCGCAGCGCCCAGCCCCAGGCGCCGGGCCACCGGTCCGCGTGCGGCGCGAGGCCCTGTCCGGTCGGTCCGGTCGGGTCAGCGCGCGGCGGCGCACACCCGGCAGGACCTGCCGGACCGGGCTCCGGTCAGCCGATCCGCTCGTGCAGCCAGGCCAGCTTCGCCGCCAGGTGGACCTCGCCGCCGCCCTCGTGGCCGTTGAACTCGTAGACGCGCAGCGACTTCTCGCCGGGGTGGGCGTGGTAGGCGGCGAAGCAGCCGGAGGGCGGGCAGATCGGGTCCATCATGGCGATGGAGAACAGGGCGGGGGCCTGGATGCGGGCGGCGAGCAGGGCGGCGTCGAAGTAGGCGAGGGTGGCGAAGGTGCGGGTGGTGCGGTCGCGGTGCAGGCGCAGGTACTCGGCGATCTCGGTGAACGGGGGCTGCGGGGCGGTGCGGACGCCGCGCGGGAAGTCGCAGAGGAAGGGGACGTCCGGGAGGACGCCGGCCAGCGGGCCGTCGGTGAGTGCGGCCGCCGCGAGGGAGATGCCGCCGCCCTGGCTGATGCCGGTGACGGCGATCCGGGCCGGGTCGACCTGCGGGAGGGTGCGGGCGGCGGCCAGGAAGCGGACGGCGTCGGTGTAGACCCGGCGGTAGTAGTAGTCGTCGGGGTGGTCGAGGCCGCGGG
This sequence comes from Kitasatospora sp. NRRL B-11411, assembly GCF_000721345.1. Classification (NCBI taxonomy): domain Bacteria; kingdom Bacillati; phylum Actinomycetota; class Actinomycetes; order Kitasatosporales; family Streptomycetaceae; genus Kitasatospora; species Kitasatospora sp. NRRL B-11411. Next base: position 68,337 of record NZ_JOGH01000022.1, read on the forward strand.
TGAGGAATCCGGGGACGGCGCCCGCGAGTTGGGGGGCGGGGTCGTCGGTGCGGCCGGGGGCGGCGGACCAGCCCTGGCCGCGGGTGTCCATGACCAGGTGGGCGTAGCCGGCGCAGGCGTAGGTGAGGTTCTCGTGCGGGAGTCCGGCGCCGCGGCCGTAGCCGAGGTACTCGACCACGCAGCCGAGCGGGCCGCTCGCCCCGGCGGGGAGGTGGAGCCGGCCGTGGACGGGGTGGCCGCCGAAGCCGGGGACGGTGAGCTCGTAGGTGTCGACCAGGGCGAGGCCGTTGGGGACGGGGGTGAGGTCGGGGCGCTGGACGGCGGGGCCGGCTTCGGCGAGGGTGCGCTGCCAGAAGGCGTCCAGGTCGGCGGGTTCGGGCAGGTGCGGGCGGTAGGCGAGGCACTCGTCGAGGGTGAGGTCGGTGAGCGGCACGGATGTCTCCGGGAGGGGGCGCGGTGGCGGGGAGCACCCGGATCGTAGGTCAGACATCAGATGTCTGTCGACCTGCCTGAGGGGTCAGGGCCGGTTGGCGACGGCCTCCGCGCGGGCGGCGGCGATCCGGCGGCGGACCGGGACGTAGTGCCGGCGCACGGCCTCGGTGAAGCGGCGGGCGTCGCCGATCCGCAGCGCCTCGACCATGGCGCGGTGGGCCTCGACGGTGTCGGCCTCGTCCTGCGCGGTGACGATGTTCAGGTGCGGGGCGACCACCGCGTGCACCTCCCAACAGGCCGAGGAGAGCTGGGCGACCAGCTCGTTGGCGAGCGGCTGGAGCAGCAGCGCGTGGAAGCTGCGGTCGGCCGCCACGATGTCCTGTCCGAGCCGCAGCCGAAGCTCCATCTCCCCCACCAGGTCGGCGAGTTGCTCCAGGTGGACGGGGAGCAGCGCGTCGATGATCCGGCCCGCCATGGCGCGCTCGAACAGCTCCCGGACGTCGACCAGGTCGGAGAGCACCCGGAAGTCGTCGTCGGGGCTGAGCAGGCCGCGGAAGCTGAGGCTCTCGACCAGGGCGGAGAGGCTGAGCCGGCCGACGAAGGTGCCGTGGCCGTGCCGGACCTGGACGATGTCCAGCGCGTCCAGCACCTTGATCGCCTCGCGGACGCTGGAGCGGCCGGCGCCGAAGATCTCGCAGAGCTCGTTCTCGCTGGGCAGCGGATCCCCGGGCTTGAGGCGGCCGCGCAGGATGTACGCCTTGATCTGGTCCACCACCGGCGACTTCGCCGGGCCGGGTCCGGGGCGGAATGCCCAGGTCGGCGGGTCGGCCCGGCGTTGCGGGCCGTTGCCGAATCGTGAACCTGCGGCGGTCGTCATCCCTTGACCCTCCCCTGTGGCGGCGGCTACGTTCACACCCTAACAGCTCAGACATCAGATGTCTGATGACGGATGAGCTGTCTCTCTCCTGCTCGATCCGCCCGGGATTCCGACCCGGCACCCCCTCGCGGTTCCGTTGTCCGGACCGCGAGGTGACACCCCCTCACCCCGCACTCCCCCCACAAGGAGCTCCCGTGCTGGAACGGACGTCCAAGGAAGTCGACCGCCGCGGCTTCCTGCGCCTGGTCGGCGCCCTCACCACCGCCACCGCGATCGCCGGTTCGGTCGCCGCCTGCGGCGGCCCGTCCTCCACCGCCGCGGGCTCCACCTCGGGCGGCGACGCCAAGGGCGGCGGCAACGGCACCATCGAGGCCGGCATCTCGTACGCGCTGTCCACCGGCTTCGACCCGATGACCTCCTCCGGCGCCACCCCCGTGGCCGCCAACCTGCACGTCTTCGAGGGCCTGGTCGACCTCGACCCGGCCACCCGCGAGCCGTACGCGGCGCTCGCCACCGCGATGCCGCAGCAGGTCGACGACACCACCTGGCGGGCGCAGCTGCGCTCCGGCGCGACCTTCCACGACGGCTCGCCGGTCACCGCCGAGGACGTGGTGTTCTCCTTCAGCCGGATCCTCGACCCGGCCAACTCCTCGCTGATCGTGCAGTTCCTGCCGTTCCTGGACACCGTCACCGCGGTGGACGCCAGTACCGTGGAGTTCAAGCTCAAGTACGCGTTCCCGCTGTTCGCCACCCGCATCTCGGTGGTCAAGGTCGTCCCGAAGAAGGTCGTCGAGGCCGACCAGAAGGCGTTCGACGCCAAGCCCACCGGCTCCGGCCCGTACAAGGTGGTCGAGGCGACCCGGCAGGACAAGATCGCCTTCCAGCGGCACGACGCCTACAACGGCCCGCGCCCGGCCAAGGCCGCGACCATGGTGTGGCGGCTGACCTCCGACCCGACCGCCCGGGTCTCCTCGCTGGTCTCCGGCCGGGTGCAGGCGATCGAGGACGTGCCGTACGTCGACGTGGCCGGGCTGAAGGGCAAGGCCGTCACCGAGTCGGTGGAGAGCTTCGGCAACCTGTTCCTGATGTTCAACTTCGCCCGCAAGCCGTTCGACGACAAGCGGGTGCGCCAGGCGCTGCACTACGCGCTGGACGTCGACAAGATCGTCACCACCGCGATGTACGGCAACGGCACCGCCTCCACCAGCTACCTGCAGCCCAGCCACCCCGACTACCACAAGGCCGCCACCGTCTACGGGCACGACCCGGAGAAGGCCAAGGCGCTGCTCGCGGAGGCCGGGGCGAGCGGACTGTCCGTCACCCTGCTGACCACCAACACCGGCTGGGTCAACGACATCGCGCCGCTGATCAAGGAGAGCTGGGACGCGGTCGGTGTGAAGACCACGCTGGACATCGGCGACTCCTCCGGCCAGTACAAGAAGGTCGACGCGGGCGACTTCGGCGTGATGGCCGCGCCCGGCGACCCGTCGGTGTTCGGCAACGACGTCGACCTGCTGCTGCGCTGGTTCTACGGCGAGGGCGTGTGGACCACCAAGCGCTTCCGCTGGGCCGGCTCGCCCGAGGACCAGCAGGTGCGCGGCCTGCTCGACCAGGCCGCCCGGACCGGCGACGCGGCGGCCCGCAGCGCGCTGTGGAACCAGGTGATCGACCTGGTCGCCGAACAGGCCGTGCTGTACCCGGTGGTGCACCGCAAGCTGCCCACCGCGTGGAACGACAAGAAGCTGGCCGGCTTCAAGCCGCTGCCCACCACCGGCCTGTCCTTCCTCGGCGTCTCCGCCGCCTAGCCGGCCCGCCGCACAGGCGCCCCGCGCCCGCTTGACCGGCGCCGGGGCCCGGACCGCCGCACCGGCCGGCCCCCGGCGCCTCCCTCCTCCCTAGGACTTCCCCATGCTCGTATTCCTCCGGCTCGCGCTGCGGCGGCTCGCCATGCTGCCGGTGATGGTCCTCGGCGTGACCCTGCTGGTCTTCGTGGTGCTCCAGTTCTCGCCCGCCGACCCGGCGTACAACGCCCTCGGCGACGGCGCCTCGGAGCAGGCCCGGCAGGCGTTCGCCGCCGCCAACGGCCTCGACGACCCGCTGCCGGTGCGCTACGTCCGCTTCCTCGGCGACCTGCTGCACGGCAACCTCGGGGTGACCGTGCCGCCCAGCACGCCCGTCTCGGACCGGATCGCCACCGCGTTCCCGCTGACCCTGCAACTCACCCTGCTCGGCCTGGCCATCGCGATCGTGCTGGCGCTCGCCCTCGGCATCACCGGCGCGCTGTACCGCGACCGCTGGCCCGACCAGCTGACCCGGGTGCTGTCCATCTCCGGCGTCGCCATCCCGTCGTTCTGGCTCGGCATCGTGCTGATCCAGGAACTCGCCCTGAACCGCTCGATCCTGCCGACCGGCGGCTACGTCAACCCGGCCGACTCGCTGGGCGGTTGGTTCAAGACGATGATCCTGCCCGCCGTCTCGCTGGCGATCCCGGTGGCCGCCGGACTGGCCCGGCTGGTGCGCACCTCGATGGTCGCCGAACTCGACCGCGACTACGTGCGCACCGCGACCGGCAACGGCCTGCCGCGCTCCGTGGTGATCCGCGGCGTGCTGCGCAACGCGCTGGTGACGCCGCTGACGGTGCTGGGCCTGCGGGTCGGCTACCTGCTGTCCGGCGCCGTGGTGATCGAGACCATCTTCGACCTGCCCGGCATGGGCAAGCTGATCCTCGAAGGCGTCACCGGCGGCGACGTCGCCCTGGTGCAGGGCACGGTGCTGACCATCGCGGTGGTCTTCCTCGCCGTCAACGTCCTCGTCGACCTGCTCGTCCTGCTCGTCAACCCCCGTGTCAGGACGGTGTGATCATGCGTATCGGACTCCTGCGCTCGCTGGCCCGGCCCGGCATCGCCTTCCGCCGGCTGCCGCTCGCCTCCCGGATCGCCCTCGGCGTGCTGCTGCTGGTGCTGTGCGCGGCCGCCCTCGGCCCGCTGTTCACCCAGGACCCGCTGGCCACCGGCCTGCCGGTGCAACCCCCCAGCGGCGCCCACTGGTTCGGCACCGACCGGGCCGGGCGCGACGTGTTCGCCCGGGTGGTCGGCGGCGCCCGCTACTCGCTGGTGATCGGCCTCGGCGCGACCCTGGTCGCGCTGCTGCTCGGCAGCGTGCTCGGCGCGTTCGCCGCCACCTCCCGCAAGGCCGGCGACGAGGGCGTGATGCGCACCCTCGACGTGGTGATGGCCTTCCCGCCGATCGCGCTGGCCGCCGTGCTGGTCACCATCTTCGGCACCAGCGTGCCGATCCTGGTGTGCACCATCGCCTTCGTCTACGTGCCGATGCTGACCCGGGTGGTGCGCGCCAACGTCCAGTCCCAGTACGGCGAGGACTACGTGGCCGCCGAACAGGTGATCGGCGCCCGGCGCGGCTGGATCGTGCTGCGGCACGTCGCCGTCAACTGCGCCGCGCCCGTCGCGGTGTTCGCCACCGTGCTGGTCGCCGAGGCGATCATCTTCGAGGCCAGCCTGTCCTTCCTCGGCGCCGGCGTGCAGCAGCCCAACCCGAGCTGGGGCAACGTGCTCGCCTACGGGCAGCAGATCCTGCTGGCCGGCGGCTGGTGGGCGACGCTCTTCCCCGGCCTGGCGATCCTGGTCACCGTGCTGGCGCTGAACGTGCTCGCCGAGGGCCTCACCGACGCCACCGCCTCGCCCGCCAAGTCCGCTCCGGTGCAAGGTGGTTCGGAGCCCGCCGCGGCCGCCGTCGAGCCCGAGGACGCGCGGGTCTCCGCCGCGCTGGAGGTGCTCGCCGAGCGGATCGCCGACCGGCCCAGCCCGGTGGCGCCCGTCCCGGACGACGCGCCCGAGCTGCTCGCGGTGCGCGACCTGTCGATCCGCTTCCCCGACCGCTACGGCGAGGTCGCCGTCGTCGACGGCCTGTCCTTCACCGTCCGGCAGGGCGAGACCCTGGGCCTGGTCGGCGAGTCCGGCTGCGGCAAGTCGATCACCTCGCTCGCCGTGATGGGCCTGCTGGCCCGCAACGCCGAGGTCTCCGGCCGGATCGAGTACCGCGGCCGGGACCTGCTCACCCTGGACGCCAAGGAGCGCCGCGCGCTGGCCGGCCCCGAGATCGCCATGGTCTACCAGGACGCGCTCTCCTCGCTCAACCCGTCCGTGCTGGTCGGCCGGCAGCTGCGCCAACTCACCTCCCGCGGCGGCACCAAGACGCCCGCCGAACTGCTCGAACTGGTCGGCCTCTCCCCCGAACGCACCCTGCGCTCCTACCCGCACGAGCTCTCCGGCGGCCAGCGCCAGCGCGTCCTGATCGCCATGGCGCTCTCCCGCGACCCGAAGCTGCTGATCGCCGACGAGCCGACCACCGCGCTCGACGTCACCGTGCAGGCCCAGGTCGTCGAACTGCTGGTCCGGCTGCGCGAGGAGCTCGGCTTCGCCATGGTGCTGGTCTCCCACGACCTCGCCCTGGTCGGCGACCTGGCCCACCGGGTGGCCGTCATGTACGCCGGTCAGCTCGCCGAACTCGGCGACACCGACGCCCTGTTGACCGACCCCGCGCACCACTACACCCGCGGCCTGCTCGGCTCGGTGGTCTCCCTGGAGGCCGGGTCCGAGCGCCTGCACCAGATCCGCGGCGTGGTGCCCGCCCCGCAGCGCTTCAACTCCGGCTGCCGGTTCGCCACCCGCTGCGCCGCCGCCACCGAACTGTGCCGCACCACCCCGCCGCAGGCCGCCGACCGCTCCGCCGGCCACGCCTTCGCCTGCCACCACCCGGCGGCCGACCGCCTCGAAGGGAGCCTGCGATGACAACTCCGGTACTGAGTCCCGTGCTGAACCCCGTGCCGAGTCCCGTCCTGAGCCTGGAGGGTGTGCACGTCCGCCACCGGGCCCGCAGCGGCGGCCTGTTCAAGCGGGACGCGGTGCACGCCCTGACCGACGCCAACCTGACCGTCGGCAAGGGCGAGATCCTCGGCCTGGTCGGCGAGTCCGGCTGCGGGAAGTCCACCCTGGCACGGGTGTTGACCGGCCTGCAGCGCCCCACCGAGGGCACCGTCGCCTTCCGCGGCGAGGACCTGTGGGCGCTGCCCGGCAGCCGGCGCCGCCGCGAGTTCGGCTCCAGCGTCGGCATGGTGTTCCAGGACGCCTCCACCGCGCTCAACCCGCGACTGCCGATCGGCCGGATCCTGCGCGACCCGCTGGACGTCCACCGGCGCGGCACCCCCGCCGAACGCGAGTCCCGCGTCGAGGAGTTGCTCGACCTGGTCGGCCTGCCCGGCCACGTGGTGCGCAACCTGCCCGGCCAGCTCTCCGGCGGCCAGCGCCAACGCGTCGCCATCGCACGGGCGTTGGCCCTGGAGCCGGAGATCGTGGTCGCCGACGAGCCGACCAGCGCGCTGGACGTCTCGGTCCGCGCCCAGGTCCTCAACCTGCTGGTCGACCTGCGCGAACGCCTGGGCCTGGGCATGGTGTTCATCTCGCACGACATCCAGACCGTCCGCTACCTGGCCGACCGGCTGGCCGTGCTCTACCTCGGCCGGGTGGTCGAGGAGGGCCGCGCCGAACAGGTCGCCGCCGCGCCCGCCCACCCGTACACCCGGGCCCTGCTCTCCGCCACCCCCAGCCTGCTGGAGGACACCGAGCGGATCGTCCTGCACGGCCCCGTCCCCTCCGCCACCAACCCGCCGACCGGCTGCCCGTTCCGCACCCGCTGCTGGAAGGCCGACGACGCCTGCGCCACCGCGTTCCCCGCCGCCGACGGCGACGACGCGCGGCGCTGGCACTGCGTCCACCCCGAGATCACCCCCGCAAGGAGCACGTCATGACCGCCCGCCGCCCCGCCTTCTCCGGCGTCGTCCCGCCCGTCGTCACCCCGCTCACCGCCGACGGCGACATCGACGTCCCCTCGCTGGAGCGCCTGGTCGGCTTCCTGCTGGAGGGCGGCGTGGACGGCCTGTTCGCGCTCGGCAGCTCCAGCGAGACCGCCTACCTCACCGAGGCCCAGCGCACCCGCGTCCTGGAGGTCGTGATCGGCGCGAACGCCGGCCAGGTCCCGGTGATCGCCGGCTGCATCGAGACCACCACCAACCGGGTGATCGAACGGGCCGCCATCTCACGGGAGTCGGGCGCGGACGCGGTGGTCGCCACCGCCCCGTTCTACACCCGCACCCACCCCGTGGAGATCGAACGGCACTTCCGCGAGATCGCGGCCGCCGCCGAACTCCCGCTGTTCGCCTACGACATCCCGGTCTGCGTGCACAACAAGCTGGACACCGCGATGCTGCTCCGGCTGGCCGCGGACGGCGTGCTGGCCGGCGTCAAGGACTCCTCCGGCGACGACGTCGCCTTCCGCTACCTGTGCCTGGGCGCACGGGAGTTGCCCGAGTTCGCGGTCCTCACCGGCCACGAGGTGGTGGTCGACGGCGCGCTGCTCGGCGGCGCCGACGGCGTCGTCCCCGGCCTCGGCAACGTCGACCCGCACGGCTACCGCCGCCTCGCCGACCACGCCGCCGCCGGCGACTGGGCCGCCGCCGCAGCCGAACAGGACCGGCTGGCCCGGCTGTTCGAGATCGTCACCGTCGCCAAGGACACCTCCGGCACCGCCGCGGGCCTCGGCGCCTTCAAGACCGCGCTGATGCTGCGCGGCATCATCACCACCAACGCGATGAGCACCCCCATGACCGCGTACGACGCCGAGCAGACCGCCGCCGTCGCCGCCCTCCTCGACCGGGCCGGGCTGCGTTGACCCCCACCACCGGGGACGTGGCGGCCGGGGACGTTGCGGCCGGGGCCGTGGCAGCCGGTGGCGTTGCGGCCAGGGGCGTTGCAGCCGGGGCCGGGGTGGCCGTGGTGGCCGGGGTGGACATCGGCGGGACGAAGACCTCCGCCGCGCTGGTCGGGCCGGACGGCGCGGTCGGGCCGGTCGTCACCGTGCCGACGCCCGCCGCCGAGGGGCCGGCCGCGGTGCTGGCGGCGGTGGCCGGGGCGGTCCGGTCCCTCGGCGGCGAGCCGGCGGCGGTCGGGGTCGGCAGTGCGGGCGTGATCGATCCGGTGCGCGGCCGGGTCGTCTCGGCGACCGACGCGATGCCGGGCTGGGCGGGGACCGAACTCCGTTCCGGGCTGGAGCAGTTGCTCGGCCTGCCGGTCGCCGTCGACAACGACGTGCACGCGCACGCCCTCGGCGAGGCGTGGACGGGGGCCGCGCGCGGCGCCCGCTGCGTGCTGCTGGTCGCGGTCGGGACGGGCGTCGGCGGGTCGCTGCTGATCGACGGCCGGGTCCACCACGGCGCCCGGCAGGTCGCCGGGCACCTCGGCCACCTCGCCGTCCCCGCCGCCACCGGCCTGCCCTGCACCTGCGGCGGCACCGGCCACGTCGAGGCGGTCGCCGCCGGGCCCGCCCTGCACGCCGCGTACCGCCGCGCGGGCGGCTCCCCGGACGTCCCCGACCTGCGGGCCGTCGCCGCCCTCGCCGCGGCCGGCGACGACCTCGCCACCCGCGTCCTGGCCACCGGCGCCCAAGCCCTCGGCCAGGCGATCGGCGGCCTCGCCAACGTCCTCGACCCGGACCTCGTCCTGATCGGCGGCGGCGTCGCCCACTGCGGCCCGCCCTGGTGGGACCCGCTGCGCGCCGCCTTCGCCGCCGAACTCCTCCCCCCGCTCGCCGAACTCCCGCTCACCCCCTGCGCCCTGGGCCCCACCGCCGCGATCGTCGGCGCGGCCCGCCTGGCCACGACGGGCTAAGGAGAGCCCCGCCAGGGGCTCGGGGAACGGCGAGCCCGGGTCTGCTGACGGTGCACTGCCGTTGCGCGCATCTGCTTCCGGTTCCGTTCACTGCGCGCAGCAGCACGAACCTCCGATGGGCTCCGGCCACCAGCAGCACGGACTCGCCGTTCCCCTGGCCCCTGAATACCCTCCCGCCATTCCCCTTACTGGAGCCTGTTCATGACTTCCCATCAACTCCCCTCCCCCATCGAAAGGTTGCGCGGCCGCCTGGTCGTCTCCTGTCAGGCGTACCCCGGCGAGCCGCTGCGCGACCCGGACGCGATGCGGCGGATGGCGCTCGCCGCGCTGGAGGGCGGGGCGGCCGGTATCCGGGCGCAGGGGCTGGCGGATCTGCGGGCGATCCGGGCCGCGACGGACGCGCCGCTGATCGGGCTCTGGAAGGACGGCGCGTCCGGGGTGGTGATCACTCCGACCGCCGAGCACGTCCGGCAGGTCGCGGCAACGGGGGCGGAGATCGTGGCCCTGGACGCAACCGCCCGCCCCCGGCCGGACGGGCGGCCGCTCGCGGAGTCGTTCGCGGCCGCCCGCGAGGCGGGCGCGCTGGTGATGGCGGACGTCGCGACCTTCGAGGAGGGTCTGCGCGCCGCCGAGTCGGGCGCCGACCTGGTGGGGACCACGCTCTCCGGCTACACCGACGACTCGCCCCATCTGCCCGGCCCGGACCTGGAGTTGGTGTCCCGGCTGGCCGCCGCCCTGGACGTCCCGGTGGTCGCCGAGGGCCGGATCCACACCCCCGCCCAGGCCGGGTCCGCGCTGGAGGCCGGCGCGTTCGCGGTCGTGGTGGGCACCGCGATCACCCACCCGACCACCCTGACCCGCTGGTTCGCCGCCGAGGTCGACGCCGCGCACCGGCCGCCGTCCCGCTGAGCCACCGTCCCGCCGTCCCGCTGAGCCGCTGAGCCGCTGAGCCGCTGAGCCGCTGAGCCACCGTCCCGCCGTCCCGCTGAGCCGCTGAGCCGCCGAGTGCTCCGTCACCGCCCCCGGCTGCCGGATCAGCTCTCCGGAGCGGGCTCCCCGACCTGGTAGATCCGCCGGTCGAGTTGCTCCTCCGCCCAGGCGAGGTCGGCCCGGAGGTCGAGCCAGACCTGGTCCTTGCGCTGCCCGGGCCGGTCGAGGCGGACGGCGACCCAGCTGAAGACGCCGGTGAGGATCTCGCGCCGGCGTCCGGGCGCGGTCACGGCCAGCGCGAAGGGGACCGCGAGCCCGGCCCTGGTGACGACGATGCGCTGCTCGTCCTCGGGGCTGCGCCGGCCGCCGGTGCGGAAGCCGGGCTTGCCGGTGGTCTTGACCCACTCCACCACCGATCCGGGGACCTGCTGGGTCAGGCAGCGGGCGAGGGAGTCGCGGACCGTCGCGGCCGGGTCGTCGCCGAGCCAGCCGAGCCAGTGGTCGGGGTCGGTGAGGTGGTGGAGGTCGTCCACGGGCCGCCCGTGCCGCGGGTTCTCCCGGTACTCGCCGGTCAGTTTCCCGTCCGGGCCGACCAGCCAGTATCCGTGGACCGCCTCGCCCGGCACGAAGCCGTCGGGGTCGTCGACGTACTCGGGGTCGATCACCGCGACCGATCCGCCGGGGTTGGCGGCCGCCTGCGCGACGAGCGCGGCCGGGGGCGAGGCCAGGATCCGCTGCCGCTCCGCCTCGATGTCCTTCATGGTGTCGCCGTCCTCTCGTCCGGGTTCGCCTGCGCCCGGCATGTTCGCACACCCTTCGGACGGTCCGGCCGCACCCCCCACCCCGGACATCAGATGTCTTACGTCAGACCCCTTGACCACCACCCGCCGTTCTCCCTAGGGTCGTTGACCAGACATCAGATGTCCTGACTCCGATGTCTCGGCTCCCTCCGCCCGTCCGCCGACCGGCCACCCCTGCGCGGCCCCCACGCCCGCGCCCCGGCCGGTCGGCGGACGCGGACTCCCCCTCGGACGATTGCGAGCACCCCCGTGGCCCTCTCCCCTCCGCACGCCCGCGCCTTCCTCTCGGTCGGCGCCCTCACCCTGGCCGCGCTCCCGCTGGGCGCGGCCACCGCGTCCGCCGCAGCCCCGGTCGGCCAGTCGGCCGTGGTCAGCCAGGACTGCGCCTCCGGCGGCCGGATCCAGCAGACGGTGGTGAACAACACCGCCACCCCCACCACCTTCACCCTCACCTGGCCGGGCAACGGCACCTGGACGGCGACCGTCGCGGCCTTCGACTCCTCGCACTTCTACTTCACCAAGCCGTCCGGCACCGCCTACACCTTCCGCACCACCACCCCGCAGGGCTACGACAACACCGTCAGCGGCACCCTGGACTGCTCGAACGCGCTGGACGCCAACGTCAGCCTGGAGTGCCCGCGGAACGCCGACGGCTCACTGCCCGCGAGCCACCGCCTGCGGATCACCCTGGACAACCGCACCGCCGCCGCGCAGACCTTCACCGTCGCCTGGCCGGGCCGCACCAACTCGCCGTGGACGGTGAGCGTTCCGGCGATGTCCGGCGACTCCTCGCTGTACTGGACCCTCCCGAACGGCACCCCCTACACCTTCAACCTGACTGCCACCGGCAGCAGTTGGAGCAGCACCCAGTCCGGCACCGCGAACTGCGGCCTGGCGGCCGGCACCCCCGGCATGAACGCGCAGACCGTCCTCACCACCGCCACCCCGATCAGCGGCGTCAACACCCTTGCCGCCGACGGGGTTTCGTACACCACCACGACCACCACCGCGAAGTCGGTGCGGATCCCGGCGCTGGCCCAGACCGCGTCCGGCACGGTGATCGCCACCGCCGACGCCCGGATCGACGGCGGCGCCGACCTCGGCGGCGGAACGAACAACATCCAGGTGGCGATGGTCCGTTCGACCGACGGCGGGACGACCTTCTCGGCGCCCCGGATCATCGCCCACCCCGCGACCACCGCGGAGGGCTACGGCGACTCCAGCCTGCTGGTGGACCGGACCACCGGCCGGGTGTTCTGCTTCTTCACCTACTCGCCCAAGGTCGGCGTCGGCTACTACGGCTCCACCGCCGGCGACACCTCCGCCACCGCCACCACCAACACCCACGTCCGGTACGTCACCTCGGACGACGACGGCGCCACCTGGAGCGCCCCCGTCGACCTCAACCCGTCCGTCCGCGACGCGAGTTGGGCCGGCATGTTCGCCTCCTCCGGGCACGGCGTGCAGCTCGCCTCCGGCCGCCTGGTGCAGCCGATGGTCTACCACGACGCGGCGGGCGACCACGCGGCGAACCTCTACTCCGACGACCACGGCGCCAGTTGGCACTCCGGCGGCTCCGCGGCCACCGGCGTGAACGAGTCCAAGGCGATCCAGCGCAGCACCGGCAAGGTCGTCCAGAACATGCGCTCCAACGCGGGCGGCAACCGCTGGTACGCCACCACCTCCGGCGCCACCGACGTCGCCGGCGGCTTCGGCACCGCCTGGAACTCCGGCCTGCTGGACCCGGGTTGCAACGGCGACGAGATCTCCTACCTGCGCCCCACCGACACCGACGCCGCCGGCCACCCGCTGCTCAGCCCCACCGCCGTCCTCTCCAACACCGCCACCGCCAACAACACCACCCGCCAGGACCTCACCGTCCGCATCAGCCAGGACGACGGCGCCAGCTGGCCCCACCGCACCCTCCTCAAGGCCGGCCCCAGCGGCTACTCCAGCGCAGCGGTCCTCAACGACGGCACCGTGGCCGACCTGTACGAGATCGGCAGCACCGGCGGCATCGTGTACACCAACTTCACCACCGCCTGGGTGAGCGGTTCCTGACGCATCCCCAACTGGCTCCGTGCCCCCGGAAGTTCGCCCAGGCGAGCTCCGGGGGTTTCGGCCAGGGGTCCAGGGGTCGTCCGTCCGAGGTTCGGCGCACAGGGCGTCGAGGCCGGGACGTCAACTGCCGTTCTGTGCGGCGGCCTTGGCGTTGCGTTCGCGGGCGGCGGCAATGCGGCGGCGGGCCGGGCGGTAGTGGGCTTCGACGGCGCGGTCGAAGGCGAGCGGGTCGGCGGCGCGGACGGCGGCGACCACGGCGCGGTGGGCGTTGACGGTGTCGAGTTCGTCCTGCTTGGTGATGACGTGCAGGTGGGGGGCGACGATGCCGTAGACGTCCCAGCAGGCGGAGGAGAACTGGCTGATGATCTCGTTCTTGAGCGGTTCGACCAGCAGGGCGTGGAAGCGGCGGTCGATGCCGATGACGTCCTGGCCGGCCGCCAGTCCGGCCTCCATCTCGTCGACCAGTTCCTCCAGGCCGGTGATGTGGTCGGCGTGCAGGGTGTCCAGGATGCGCTGGGCCATGCCGCGTTCCAGCACCTCGCGGACGTCGACGAGTTCCTCCAGCACCTTGAAGTCGTCGTCGGGGCTGAGCAGTCCGCGGAAGGTCAGCCCCTCGACCAGGGCGGACATGCTGAGGCGGCCCACGTAGGTGCCGTGGCCGTGCCGGACCTCGACGATGTCCAGCGCGTCCAGCGTCTTGACGGCCTCGCGGACGCTGGAGCGGCTGGCGCCGAGCGCCTCGCACAGCTCGCCCTCGCTGGGCAGCAGGTCGCCGGGGCGCAGCCGGTTGTCGATGATGTACCGCTTGATCCGTTCGGCCACCTCGTGCCGGCGCAGCGGGCGCGGCGACGCGGCGCCCTTGGTGCGGATGGTCTCGGCCACCGGTGCTGTCCCCACTTCTCCGCTTCCCGGCGCGTTCCGCCGGGCGTTCCCCCGCGTGGCGTCGGGCCACGGGGGGCTGCCAGCCTACCAGTCCGGCTCGCGGACATCCGATGTCTGACCAGCAGGTGGGAAGGGGCCGGAGGCCGGGAGAGCCGGAGGCCGGGAGAGCCGGAGGCCGGGAGAGCCGGAGGCCGGGAGGGGCGGGGTCAGGACGGGTGGCGGTCGGCGAGGCGGTGCAGGCGGCCGGGGACGTCCAGGCCGATCAGCAGGACGACCAGCAGGCTGAGGCCGAAGGTGAGGACCGCCAGCGACTGGCCGAGCGGGCGGCCCTCGGCGAGGCGGGCGCCGAGCAGCGGGGCGACGGCGCCGCCGAGCGCGCCGACGTTGTAGACGAAACCGAGGCCGGAGGCGCGGCGTTCGACCGGCAGGTGGCTGCCCAGGTAGCGGGGCAGCAGGCCGGAGATGCCGAAGCTGGTGGCCTGGAGCAGGAACAGCAGCACGCCGAGCAGCAGCAGGTCGTCGTGCACGGCGAACACCGGGAAGACGAAGGCCAGCGACGCGGTGAGGGTGAGCGCGTAGGCCCGGGCCGGGCCGAACCGGTCGCCGGTGAACCCGGCCAGCACGCACCCGGCGGCCGTCCCGAACCCGGCCCAGAACAGCACGTCGCGGACCTGACCGGCGGTGTAGTGCAGCTCGGTCTTGAGGTAGGTGGGCAGCAGCGCCTGGATCGGCCAGGTGTACAGGAACCCGGCGAATACGGTGACGGTGAGCGCCAGGTACAGCACCCGGTGGCCGGGGCTGCCGAGCCGGACCGCGAGGGTGCCGAGCGCGCCCGCGGCGAACAGGGCGAGCGGCCAGGCGGCGTCCCCGGCCCGGCCGGTGAACAGCACCAGCAGCGCGCCGAAGGCCCCGGCGGCGAGCCCGAGGTGCAGCGCGGCCCGGCCGGCCGAGAACACCTCGACGGGGCGGGGGGCGTCCGGACCCCGGCTGCTCCCCCGCCCGGTCCCGGCGGGGCGGCGGGCGTCCGGGGCGTTCCCGGCGGGGCGGCCGGCGTCCGGGGCGTTCCGGAGCGGGCGGGTGAACAGCGGGCGGAACGGGTTGGGGCGGGCGGCGGTCTCGGCGATCGCCTCCTCCCAGTCCTCGGCCTCGGGCAGCGCGCGGCGCATCCACAGCGCGAACAGCGCGGGCAGCACGCCCAGGTAGAACATCCAGCGCCAGCCGAGCGCGGGCACCACCTGGCTGTAGACCTGCGCGGCGAGGACGGTCCCGATCGAGTACCCGGAGATCAGGAACCCGCTGGCCCGCCCGCGCATCCGTTCCGGCCAGCTCTCCATCACGTAGGTGGCGCTGGCGCTGTACTCCCCCGCCATCCCGAGCCCGACCACCAGCCGGGCCGCGTACAGCGCCCCGTAGCTTCCGGCGAGCCCGCAGGCCAACGTCCCGAGCGAGAACAGCAGGATGCTGGCGGTCATCGCGGCCCGCCGCCCGTACCGGTCGCCGAGCGCGCCGAGCAGCATCCCGCCGAGCCACCGGCTGACGAACGCGGCCGACACCAGCGAGGCGGCCTGCACGGCGTCCAGCCCGAACTCCGCCCGGACCTCGGTGAGCACCAGCGTGATCAGGACGAAGTCGAAGCCGTCCAGCACGTACCCGCCCCAGGCGGCGGCGAAGGCCGTCCAGCCGCGCCGCCCGACCTGCCGGTACCAGCGGGGCCGGCGGCGGGGGTCGGTGCGTCGCGGGGGTCGGTCCATCGCGGCAGGATATCCGGACGACTGGATTCCGCAATGGGTTCCGGTACGGGTCCCGGCGCAGGTCCCGGCGCCCGGGAGGCCCGCCGCCCGCCGCCCGCCGCCCACCGGGCCGCCGGACCGGTGGCGGCGACGACGGCCCCGAGCAGCAGCGCGGCCCCGGCCGCGAGCAGGGCCCGGCGGGTGCCGTCGGCGCCGGACGGCGACAGGTCGAGGACCGCGCCGAGGACCGCGACCCCGAGCGAGGCGCCCACCTGGCGGGCCGAGTTGAGGACGCCCGCGCCGGTCCCGGCGAACTCGGCGGGCACGGTGCCGGCCACTGCGGCGACCAGCGCGGGCAGCGCGAAGGAGACGCCGAAGCCGAAGGCCAGCAGACCCGTCAGCGTCGCGGCCGGGGCGAGCGCCGAGTCGCCGGTGAACGGCGCCTGGAGCAGCGCGCCCGCGCCCATCAGGACGAAGCCGGTGGTGGCGGGACGGCGCGGGCCGATCCGGCCGACCAGGCGGCCGGTCCAGAGCGGGTTGACGGCGGTCGGCAGGGTCAGCGGCAGGAAGGCCAGCCCGGCGACGGCCGGCGAGTAGTGGCGGGCGTCCTGGAAGAACAGCGACAGGACGAACAGCAGCCCGGAGAGGCCGAAGTTGGCGAGCAGGCCCGCCGCGACCGCGGGCGAGAAGCCCGGGCTGCGGAACATCCGCAGCGGCACCATCGCGGCGTCCCCGGCCCGCCGCTCGGCGAGCACGAAGCCGACCGCGGCGGCGACGGCGAGCGCGAGCGCGCCCAGCACCCGGGCGGCGGACCAGCCCAGGTCCGCGCCCTCGATCAGCGCGTACACCAGGGCGGCCAGCGCGACGGCGGCGGTGAGCTGGCCGACCGGGTCGAAGCCGCCGCGCGGCTTGCGGACGGTCTCCGGGGCCCGCCGGACGGTGACGGCCAGGCTGACCGCCGCCAGCGGCACGTTGACCAGGAAGACCGCCTGCCAGCCGACGGCCGCGGTCAGCACGCCGCCGACCACCGGCCCGGCGGCCAGCGCCGCACCGGTGATCGCCGCCCAGGCGCCCACCGCCCGGGCCCGCGCCGCCGGGTCGGCGTACGCGCGGGTGATCACCGCGAGCGAGGACGGGAGCAGCAGCGCCCCCGCCGCGCCCAGGGCCAGCCGCAGCGCGACCAGCACGGGCAGCGTGTCGGCCAGTGCGGACACCCCGGACAGCAGCCCGAACGCGACCAGCCCGCACAGGAAGACCCGGCGCCCGCCGAAGCGGTCGGACAGCCAGCCCGCGGTGAGCAGCAGGGCGGCGAAGGTGACGGTGTAGCCGTTGGTGACCCACTGCAGGCCGCTCAGGCCGACACCGAGGCGGTCGGCGATCGCGGGGAGGGCCACCGAGACGACGGTCAGGTCCAGCAGGACCATGAAGTAGCCGAGCGAGAGCCCGACCAGCAGTCCGCGGGGCGGCCCCGCGGACCCGGCCGGGGCGGCGGCGGCAGGACCGGCGGCGGAAGCGGCGGCAGCAGCGGAAGCGGTGGCAGCCGAAGCGGCGGACCGGGCGTCGGCCTGGGTGGCCATGGGCGTGCTCCTCGTGGTGGAGGGGAGAAGGCGGAACGGGAAGAGCGCAGGCCGCAGCGTCCGGGGAACCGGTCGGCCGGGGCGCGGTCGTCCGGTCCCCCGGATCGGCACCGTGGCGGTGCGGTGGGGGCGGTGCTGCCATTCTTCCGGAGCGGGGAGCGGATCCGGCCGTCCTGAGCACGGGAAGGACCGATGGATACAATCGGCCCGGCCGATGGATCGGCGACGGAGCACCGGCAGGCCGACGGATCGTCAGAGGAGTGGCCCGGCAGTGGAGTTACGGCACCTGCGCACCTTCGAGGCGGTCGCCCGGACGCTCAGCATGACCGGGGCGGCGCGCGAGCTGCACTACGCGCAGTCCAGCGTGAGCGACCAGGTCCAGGCGCTGGAACGGGAGTTGGGCGTCGAACTGGTCGACCGCTCGCAGCGCCGGATCCGGCTGACCGCACAGGGCGAGGTGCTCGCCTCCTACACCGGCCGGATCCTCGGGCTGCTCGAGGAGGCGCGCACCGCGGTCGTCCGGCCCGCCCCGGAACTGGCCCTCGGCGCGCTGGAGACACTGAGCCGGCACCTGCTGCCCGGGGTACTGGCCTCCTACCGGGCCCGGCACCCGGAGACCAGGGTGCGGGTCTCGCAGTCCAACCGCGGCGAACTCCACGGAGCGGTGCGGCGCGGCGAACTCGACCTCTGCCTGACCTTCGGCACCCCACCGAACGTCCCGCCGAACGTCCCACTGAACGTCCCGCCGGGTATCCCGCCGAACACCCCTCCGAACGCCGGACCGGACGCCCCGGGGCTGCGCGCGGAGACGCTGGCCGAGGAGCCCCTGGTGGTGATCGTCCCGCCCGGCCACCGGCTGGCCACTCGCGGTCGGGCCGCCCTGGCGGAGCTGGCTGCCGAACCGTTCCTGGCCACCCAACGGGGCTGCGGCTTCCGGGAGATGTACGACACCGCGTTCGGCAGCACCTCCACCGACGCCTACGCGGCTACGGCTACGGCTACGGCTGCGACCACAGCCGCAGCCGCGGTCGGACCGGAGCCGGTCGCCGAGGTGGACAGCATCGACACGCTGGGCGCCTGCGTCGCGGCCGGGATGGGCTGCGCGCTGCTGCCGCTGCTCGCGGTCCGCCACCGGGCCGACCGGGGCGAGGTCGCCGTGGTGGAGGTCGGCGACACGGAACTCCGGACCGCGATCACCATGACCTGGCTGGAGCGCAGCCCGGCGAACCCGGCGCTGACCGGCTTCCAGGACGCGATCCGCCGCCAGTTGTCCTCCCGGCCGTCCGACCTCCTGACCTCCTGACGTCCCGTCAGGTCGCTTGCCCGCTGCCCGGCTCGGGCCTCAGGCGGCGGGGCTCCAGCCGAGCAGCGGGCCGAGGCGGGTGGCGAGGTCGGTGAGGATCTGGACGTAGTCCTCCGGCGCGAAGGTGAACGGCAGCGCGAACGCGACCTCGTCGGCCTCCCGGAACGCGGCGTGCGCGTACAGCTGTTCGGCGAGCTGCTCGCTGGTGCCGACCAGGTCGGGGGCGAACAGCAGGCGGCCGGGGCCCTGCGGGGCGAGCGTGCGGGCGTACCGGGACTCCGCGTACGCCCGGTACTTGGCGCGCTGCTCGGGGGTGGCGCTGTCGGTGGGGACGACCACCAGCCCGTGCGAGACCCGGGCCCGTTCGCCCGCGGGGTGGGCGGCTCGGAACGTCCGGATCAGGGCGAGCTGGTTGGCCTCGAAGCTCTCGCTCTCCTCGGCCCGGACCACGCTGCTGGTGAGCAGGTTCAGCCCCTGCTCGCCGGCCCAGCGCGCCGAGCGCAGGCTGCCGCCGCCGTACCAGACCCGTCCGGCCAGGCCGGGCACGTGCGGCTGGACGCGCTCGGAGTACGCCTCGATGCCCTCGGTGCCCTGGAAGGTGCTGGCCCGTTCGCCGCGCAGCAGGCCGAGCAGGCGCTCGACCCGCCCGTAGCCGAAGTCCTCGCGGTCGGCGGTGTCCGGGTACAGCGCGTCCTTCACCTCCTCGTAGTGGATCGGCACGCCGACGCTGACGCCGGGGTTGAGCCGCCCGCCGGAGAGCACGTCGACGGTCGCCAGGTCTTCCGCGTAGCGCAGCGGGTTCTCCCAGCCGAGCGGGGTGACGGCGGTGCCGAGGGCGATCCGGCGGGTGCGCTGGCTGGCGGCGGCGAGCACCGTCAGCGGCGAGGAGATCCCGTACTGCAGGTGCCGGTGGCGCAGCCAGGCGTTGTCGAAGCCCAGTTGTTCGCCGAGTTCGATCAGTCGCAGGGTGGCCTCGTGGCCGCCGGCCGGGTCGTGCTCGTCGAACAGGCCGATGGTCAGGAATCCCAGCGAGCGCAGCGGCCGGTCGGGGGTGGGCACCGGGTTCCTCCTCGGTCGTTCGGTCTCCGATCCCGCCACGCTCACACACCGGGGCCGGAACGATCAACCACCGGCCGGGATTGTGATGCGGCGTCACGCTCCCGCAACACTCGGGAGTCCCGCGTCCTTCCCGCTCCCGGCCTGCCCCCTTCCCGTCCCCCTTCCCACCTCCTTCCCGCTTCCGGCCCGCGCCGCCGGGCGGCCCGGCTACGGTGGCTGTCGGTCACTGGACATCAGGTCTTCGGGAGGGACGGCGATGTTCTCCAAGGTGTTCCCCACCGCGTTCTCCGGCGGTCGGCGCGCGCTGCTGGTGGCGGGGCTGGCCCTGGCCGCGGCGGGCTGCAGTTCCTCGGGCGGCAGCACGGACGCCGCGCCCCCGAACCCGAGCGCCCCGGCGTCAGCCCAAACGTCAGCACCGGCATCGCCCACGGGCGCGGCCACGATCACCGTCACCGTCAGCGGCGACCCGTCCGCGGTCGGACCGGCCGGGCGGCCGGCCGATCCCTGCACGGTGTGGACCAACGCGCAGGTCAGCGCCGCGATGGGCGGTGGCTCCCAGCTGCTCGCGGAGGGCCCGTCCACCGAGCGCCCGTGGTCGTGCACCTGGGGCTCGCGCCGCTCGTACCTGTCGCTGCGGCTGGTCGACGACGCCGCCTTCGCCCGGACCACCTCGGACCCGGCCTTCACCTCCGTGCCCGTCGCCGGGGTCGGCGACCGGGCCGTGCTGCTGACCCGGGCCTCGGACGGCAGCCAGCCGGAACTCTTCTTCACCGTCGGCACCTCCCACTACGCGATCGAGGCGGTCGCCGACCGCAGCGCGACGGACGCCTCGAACACGCCCGCCGAGTCCGCCGCCGAGGAGGCCCTCGGCAGGCAGGCCGGCGCGAAGCTGCGCGGCTGACGCACCGTCAGCCGTACCGCCGTTCAGTGCGCGGAGAGCACCAGGCGGCGGTCGGTGTTGCGGTAACCGGCGCGCTCGAAGGCGGCGGCCATCGGGGTGTTGGCCAGGTCGGTGTCGGCGCGGATCCGGTCGGCGGCAGCCTCGGCGGCCAGGACGCGGGTGGTCTCGCCGAGTATCTCCTCGGCGTAGCCGCGGCCCCGGTGCCCGGGCAGCACGCCGAGGTAGCCGACGACGGGGCCCGCGGAGTTCCGGGAGGGGACGGCGAAGCCGACCGGTTCGCCGTCCGGGGTGTGCGCGGTGCGCCACCAGGAGCGCTCGCCGGGCATGCCGTCCCGGTAGAAGGCGACGTCGGCCCGGGCCTGTGCCTCGGCGCCGCGGCGGGCGGCGGCCGTCCGGGAGGTGGCGTCGAGGGTGCCGGTCAGGGCCCGGCGGAACAGGTCGGCGAAGACCTCGTCGTCCGGTTCGGCCCGGAAGCGCAGCCGCCCGGTCGGGGCGGGCAGGCCCGCGCCCGGCGTCCACTCGTAGCGCAGCCGCTCCAGCCGGGCCGGGAGCCCGGCCCGGCGGGCCGCCTCCTGCCGCCAGGCGACGGCAGCGACCGTCTCCGGCCGGTCGTGCCAGTCTCCGGGGAGCAGGAGGTGGTACTCGGACGCCCGCCCGTGCGCCGCGTGCGCGGCGGTGAGCAACTCGGCGGCCAGCACGGCCCGTCGGGCGTCGGAGCCGAACTCGGGGCGGACGCCCAGCGCGTCGAGCGCGGCGGGCCGGTCGCTCCCGGGGCGGCCCCACCAGACGGCGAGCGCCAGCGGCGGCCCGCCCGGGGCGGCCCGGGCCGTCCACGTCCAGCCCGGGCGGTACTCGCCGGCGGCGAGCCGGGACAGGTAGGTGTCCGCCGTCATCCCGCAGGCGGGGTCGGCGGTGAACAGCGAGAGCAGGCCGTCGAGGTCGGACGCGACGGCGGGACGGAAGAACACGGTGCCTCCGGGGGCAGGGGGGAACGGGAACCGGAGGCGCAGCCCGATCGGGCGGACCGCCCTACCGCACCCGGACGGGCGCGGGCGCGAGGACGGGAGCGGGGGCGGCAGCGGTGATCGGGAGCGCCGGGTGCGAGGTCGGCATCACGGACTCCTTTCTGCACGTGGGCCGCACGGGCCCGACCGGGGCGCCGGCCGCGGAACGGACCGGCGCGGCCAGCCTAGAACCCCACCGAATCGGGTCGCAACGGATTTTCCACCCACCGCCTCTCCCCCTTCTCCGCCCTCCCGCCCTCCCCTAACGCCCTGCCTCCCTCCCGCCCTCCCCTGACGCCGGGTCAGCCCCGGTAGGTCTCCAGCAGCCGCAGCCAGACCTCGCTGATCGTGGGATAGGCCGGCACCGCGTGCCAGAGCCGGGCGATCGGGACCTCCCCGGCGACGGCGACGGTCGCGGAGTGCAGGAGTTCGGCGACACCGGGCCCGGCGAAGGTGACGCCGACCAGCACCTCCCGGTCGAGGTCGACGACGGCCCGGGCCCGGCCCCGGTAGCCGTCGGCGTACAGGGCGGCGCCGGAGACCCCGCCGAGGTCGTAGTCGACGGCGCGCACCCGCAGCCCGGCGTCCCGGGCCTCCTGGAGGGTGCGGCCGACGGCGGCGACCTCGGGGTCGGTGAAGACCACCTGCGGGACGGCGGCGTGGTCGGCGGTGGCGACCGAGCGGCCCCAGGGGGCGAGGTCGAGCGGACGGCCGGCGGCCCGGTCGGCGATCGCGGCGCCGAAGACCCGGCCCTGGTACTTGCCCTGGTGGGTGAGCAGCGCGCGGTGGTTGACGTCGCCCGCGGCGTACAGCCAGCCGGCCGGGACGGCGGTGGCGCGGCCGGTGTCGTCGGTCTCGATCCAGCTGCCGGGTTCGAGTCCGACGGTGTCGAGTCCGAGGTCGGCGGTGGCGGGGCGGCGGCCGGTGGCGAACAGCGCCTCGTCGGCGGGCAGCCGGGTGCCGTCGGCCAGGTCGAGCAGGAGGGTGCCGTCCGGTTCGCGGTGCAGGGCGGTGACCGAGACGCCGAACCGGACGTCCACCCCGGCGGCCCGCAGGCCGTCGGAGACCAGTTGTCCGGCGAAGTCCTCGGTGCGGTCCAGCAGTCGGTCGCCGCGCACCAGCAGGGTGACCTCGCTGCCCAGGGCGCGCCAGGCGGTGGCCATCTCGACCGCGACGACGCCGCCGCCGACCACCGCGAGCCGTCCGGGCACCTCCTGCGCGGAGGTGGCCTCCCGGCTGGTCCACACCCGGGCGCCGGCCAGCCCGGGCAGGTCGGGGAGGGCGGCCCGGGTGCCGGTGCACACGGCGACGGCGTGCCGGGCGGTGAGGGTGCGCCGCCCGCCGTCGGGCGTCTCGACGGTGACCCGCCGCTCGCCGTCCAGCCGCCCGTGCCCGCGGACCAGGTCGATGCCGGCCGAGGCCAGCCACTGCACCTGCCCGTCGTCGTGCCAGTGCGAGGCGAACCCGTCCCGCCGCGCCAGCACCGCCGCCGCGTCCAACTTCCCGCCGACGGCCTCCCGGCTGCCCGCCACCCGCCGGGCGTCGGCGAGCGCCGCGACCGGGCGCAGCAGCGCCTTGCTGGGCATGCACGCCCAGTACGAGCACTCCCCGCCGACGAGTTCGCTCTCCACCAGCGCCACGCTCAGCCCGCCCGCGTGCGCCCGGTCCGCCAGGTTCTCCCCGGTGGGCCCGCCCCCGATCACCACCAGGTCGTAGCCGTCCTCAGCACCCATGCCCGCACCCACCGGCCTCTCCGCTCGCCTCGCCCGCCGCCCCGTGACGGCCCGTCAGCCCCCATCGTGCACCACGTTCCGCCGCCCGCCGCCACGACGAGCCCGGTGCGGGGAGCGGAGGGGGTGTCACGTAGCGTCGGGCCCGATGCGTTACCAGGGCATGGATCACTCATCGAACCGGGCGGGGCCGGACGGTCCGGGGCTGCCGCGGACTCCGGAGTTCGAAGAATTCGTGGCGTTCCGGGCGAAGCACCTGCTGCGGACGGCGTTCCTGCTGACCGGCGGGGACGCGCACCTGGCGGAGGACCTGGTGCAGGAGGCGCTAGGGCGGGCCTTCCTGAAGTGGCGGAAGATCGCCCGGCTGGAGAACCCGAGCGGGTACGTGCAGGCGGTGCTGGTGAACACCTTCCTGTCGTACCGGCGGCGGCGCAGCACCACCGAGCGGGTCACGGACGTGCTGCCGGAGACCGGCGTCGACGACCCGGACCCGGCGCTGCGGCTGACGCTGCTGCGGGTGCTGGCCGAACTGTCGCCGGCGGACCGGGCGGTGCTGGTGCTGCGGTTCTGGGAGGACCGCAGCGTCGAGGAGACCGCCGGGGTGCTGCGGATCGGCGACAGCGCGGTGCGCACCCGCACCAAGCGGGCGCTGGCCCGGCTGCGGGCCGCGCTCGGCGACGACCTGAACGCCCTGGTGGGACGCCCCGCCGCCTCCCCCGCTCCCGGACCCGACGACTCGCGGAAGGCGGTGTCGCACCATGCCCACTGACGACGAACTGGCCTCGGCCCTCTCCCGGGCGCTCGACGGCGCGGCCGGGTTGACGCCCGAGGCGGCGCACGGACAGCTGGCCGCCGGAGCCCGGCGGGCCGGACTGCGGCGGCAGCGCCGGCGCCGGGCGGCCGTCGCGGGAGCGCTGGCGGTGCTGGTGCTGGGCGCGGCGGGCGGCTTCGCGTCCGGCGGGCACCTGCCGTTCGCCACCACCGCCCCGGCGGACTCGGCGCGCCCGCAGCTCTCGGAGCAGCGGTTCGACGAGTTGGTCGGGCTCTTCCTGCCGCACGGGACCGTCCGGCGGGTGGGCGGCGGGTGGTCGGCGGACCGCGACCCGCACCAGGTGGGGAAGGTGCTGACGTTCGATGACGGGTCCGGCGAGAGCCTGCTCCAGGTGACGGTGCAGTACACCGCCGACCGGATCGAGCAGTTGGGCTGCCTGGACTCGTTCCAGACCCCCACCGACTCCTGCACCCGGACGGTGCTGCCGGACGGCTCGCTGCTGGTGATCGACAAGATCCGCAGCCGGAGCGACGACGGCGTCCTCGAGTGGCGTGCGTTCTGGGCCGCGCCGGACGGCCGCCAGGTGCACGTGACCGAGTACAACGGCCAGCCCAGCCGGGCGAGTCGCCCCGCGCCGCCGCTGACGGACGCCCAGCTCACCGCGATGGTCACCGCCCCGCAGTGGAGCGAGGCGTTCGCCGCGCTGACCCCGGTGGCCGGTACCCCGGACGCCACCGTCTCCGCGGACGCCCACCCGTCGCCGACCTCCACCGAGACCGCGAACGCCCTGCTGGACAAGCTGGCCGCGCTGCTCCCGACGGGGACGGCCACGGCCGACCGGGACGCGGCGCACACCAGGCTGGCCGTGACGGCGGACGGGCGGCGCAGCTCGCTGACGGTGGCGTTCACGCCGCCCTCGCAGCGCGGGCTGGACGACCTGGCCGGGCTGCCGCAGCGGCCGCCGACCCCGCTGGAGGTCCGCGAACCGATGGCGGGCGGCGGGACGGTGGTGGTCAACGCCTTCGGCAACGGCAAGACCGCGACCGACAACCTGCTGCACTGGACGGTGACCGTGTACTACCCGGACGGCGCGCAGCTGCTGTTCAACGAGTGGAACGGCGAGCAGTTCTACGACACCAGGCCCGGCGTCCCGGCCCTCGACCTGGCCGCCCTGAAGGCGATCGCGCTCTCGCCCGCCTGGCGGGCCTGACCCCGCCCCCTCGGCAGCAGCGCAGGGCCCGCCCCCGGTCTCCGGGGGCGGGCCCTGGCGGCGCCGTCAGCCCTGCTTGACCGCCGAGACGTCGAACTCCAGCACGATCTTGTCGCCGACCAGCACGCCGCCGCCCTCCAGCGCGGCGTTCCAGGTCACCCCGAACTCCTTGCGGCTGATGGTGACCGAGCCCTCCAGGCCGACCCGCAGGTTGCCCTGGGGGTCGACGGCGTTGCCGGTGTACTCGAAGTCGATGGTGACCGGCTTGGTGGTGTCCTTGATGGTGAGGTCACCGGTGACCCGGTAGTCGGTGTCGGACTTCTGCTCGACCGCAGTGGTGCGGAAGGTGATGTCGGGGAAGTTCGGCGCGTCCAGGAAGTCGTTGGTGCGCAGGTGCTGGTCGCGCTGCTCGACGCCGGTGTCGATGCTCCCGGTCTTGATCACCACCTGGCCGCTGGACCTGGCCGGGTCGGCGCCGTCCAGGTGCGCGGTGCCCTCGAACTGGTGGAAGGCCCCGCGCACCTTGGTGACCATGGCGTGGCGGGCGACGAACCCGATCCGGGTGTGGGTCGGGTCGAGGACGTAGTCCCCGGTGAGCTCGGGCAGGCTGACGGTCATGGTCTGCGCTCTCCTCGTGGCGTAAGGCTGCGGGCGGGACCGGTGGCCGGTCCTCCCGCAAACGCTAGGCGCTGCGCTCCCGCGCACCGTCCGTGACACGCGGCCGACGGCGGGCCGGCGGCGTCAGCCGAAGCGGCCGTTGACGTAGTCGGCGGTGCGCCGGTCGGCGGGGTCGGTGAAGAGGCGTTCGGTGGGGCCGGACTCGACGATCCGGCCGGGGGTGTCGTGGGTGGCGAGGAAGAACGCGCAGGACTGGGAGACGCGTTGGGCCTGCTGCATGTTGTGGGTGACGATGACGATGGTGACCCGGTGGCGCAGTTCGGCGATGGTCTCCTCGATCCGGCGGGTGGAGGTGGGGTCGAGGGCGGAGCAGGGTTCGTCCATCAGCAGGATCTCCGGGGAGACGGCGAGCGAGCGGGCGATGCACAGGCGCTGCTGCTGGCCGCCGGAGAGCGCGCCGCCGGGGGTGCCGAGGCGGGTGCTGACCTCGTCCCACAGGCCGGCCCGGCGCAGGCTGGACTCGACCAGGTGGTCGCGCTCGTCGCGGCTCGCCCTGATGCCGGCCAGTTTGAGCCCGCTGACCACGTTGTCGTGGATGGACATGGCGGGGAACGGGTTGGGGCGCTGGAAGACCATGCCGATCCGGCGGCGGACCTCGGCGGGGCGGCGGCCGGGGGCGTAGACGTCCTCGCCGGCCAGCAGGACCTCGCCGGCCAGGGCGGCGCCGCGCACCATCTCGTGCATCCGGTTGAGGATCCGCAGGTAGGTGGACTTGCCGCAGCCGGACGGGCCGATCAGGGCGGTGATCTCGCCGGGCCGCATGGCGAACGAGACCCGTTCGAGGACCTTGCGCTGCCCGAACCAGGCGGTGACGTCGCGGGTCTCCAGCCCGGAGAGGGCGGTCGGCGGCGCCCCGGCCGTCGGCGGCGCCCCGGCGGGCACCGGCGGCAGCGGGACCGTGGGCGGGTCGTCCCGGACTCCGGACTCCTGGGCGGGGAAGGGGGGTTGGGCGGTCTCGGTCATCGGCGGGCGGTCCTTTCCCGGGGAGCGGGGAGCGGGGAGCTCAGTAGACGTTGGGGAGCAGGGCGGCGGCGTTCTCGTACACCGACCAGAGCAGGGCGCCGACCACCGGCGCGAAGCACAGGTAGGCGGCGGCGCGGCGCCAGCGGCGGGCCGCGACGACGGCCGCGGTGACGGCCGACAGCAGGGCCAGCGACCAGAGTTGGAGCGCGGACAGGGCGCCCTTGTCGGCGGCCAGCACCTTGTCGGCGGGGGTGGTGGCGGGCCGCCTGGCACCGGCCGGTTCGGGGTCGCCGTCGAGCCGGGCGCCGACCAGCACGGTGCTGGTGGGGATCCAGTCGGAGTTCCCGGTGACCAGCACCAGCCGGTTGGGGGCGGTGTCCTGGATCGGGTGGTCGCCGTCGCCGTAGGTGTTGACGGTGTAGTGGAAGCTGCCCTGGCCGGTGGTGACGTCGATCCGGTCGCCGACCTTCAGCCGGCCGAGGTCGGCGAACGGGGCGCCGAACGCGGTGGAGCGGCCGAACAGGACGGCCACGCCGGGCTGTCCGGGCAGCACGGTGTCGCGCCGGTGCCCGGGGCCGCGCATCAGGTCGCGGCCGGTGGTGCCCTCGACCACGACGGCCTGCCGCAGGCCGAGCGCCGGGACGTCGAGGACGGCCAGCGGCGCGCCGTCCTCGGCGGGGCCGGTCGGCGCGGTGGCGTTGGCCAGCCGGTCGCGCAGCGTGGCGTAGGCGGTGGACTGGTGGCGGGCCTCCTGCAGGCCGGACAGCGCCAGCAGGTACCCGACGAAGCCGAGCAGCAGCACGGCGGCCAACGTCACCGCCCGGGCGGCGGCCGGCAGCCACTGCCGCCGCGGCCGACCGGGCCCGGGCGGGCCGCCCGCTGCCCCAACCACCTTGTCCGGGGCGGTGGTTGCCGCGTTCGCCGGTCGTTCGAGGGTGGGCGCGGTCATCTGCTGGTCTCCTCGCGCGTGGCGGACACGGTGGGTGCGACGGGCACGGCTGGCGCAACGGGCACGCCGGACTCGCCGGGCGCAGCGGGCACGGCAGGCGCGGCAGGCACGGCAGGCGCAGCGGGCACGGCAGGCGTGGCAGGCACGGCAGGCGCGGCAGGCGCGGCAGGCGCAGCGGGCACGGCAGGCGCGGCAGGCGCGGCAGGCGCGGCAGGCGCAGCGGGCACGATAGGTACGCCGGGCGCGGCTGACGCGGCTGACGCGGCGCCCCGGGCGGTCGCCGGGCGGTTCACCGGTCGGCCGCCGTCCGGCCGGTCCGGTCGCGGCGGCGCCACCAGGCGGCCAGCAGCGGGGGGACGGCGACCACGCCGAGCAGTTCGACGGCGGTGAGGGTGGACAGCAGCCAGTCCTGCGGCCGTCCGCCGAGCGCGACCACCGCGGCGGGCGCGGCGCCGCCGGTGCCGCCCGTCCCGGTGCCGCCGGAGCCGGTGTCGAGCAGTTCGCCGGTCTGCGGGTCGATCACCTGCTGCCCGCCGTCACCGGCGCCCGGTCCAGCGGCGGCGGCGCCGCCCGTCCCGGTGCCGCCACCCGTCCCGCCGGTGTCGGAGCCGGTGCCGCCGCCCGTCCCGCCGCTGCCCGAACTGCCGCCTCCGGTACCGGAGTTGGCCTTGCCGGTCTGGACGGCCTGGCCGTTCTGCACGGTGCAGTCCAGCGGGCTGCCCTTCTTGTCGCAGGGGCTGGGCTGCGGGGCCTCCTTCAGCACGGTGAGTTCGCCGGCCGAGTTGAAGGTCGGGTTCTGGCAGTTGGCGAGGGTGTTGGGGTCGACGGGGCTGGCGTTGCCGGGGATGTGCTGGGTCTGCAGCAGCCCGCCGCGCACCAGGTTGCGCGGGATCGGCGAGTAGCCGAGGTGGTCGGCCTCGCCCTGCCCGGCGCACAGCACGTAGGCGAGGTAGCGGCTGAGCGCGCTGCCCTTGGCGTCGTTGAAGCGCGGGGTGACGGGGCGGGAGGTGTTGGCCCGCGGCACGATCAGGTAGCTGTAGGAGGAGATCGGGTAGGAGCGGGCGTCGCCGTTGCTGTAGACGCCGTCGAGGTTCTGCTGCAGGTAGTCCGGGTCGTCGGGCGAGGTGCTGTCGTCGACGCCGCGGATCCTGGCGGCGGTCAGCGCCACCGCGACGTTGGAGGCGGTCGGCAGGGTGTAGTACCCGGCCGGGTTGAGCACCTTGACGACCGGCCAGCCGCTGCGCTTGGCGAACGCGTACTCGTCGTAGCCGATCGAGCCGATGCCGGTCGGCGACTGGATGTACCCGGCGACCACGTCGGAGCCGTTCTGCGCGGTCATCCGGCCGGACGGCGGGAAGAACTCGGTGTAGTCGCCGCAGCTGACGCCGTTGACCTGGGCGCAGTAGGCGTCCCACTCGGCCTGGTGGGTGTGTTCCATCCAGCGGGTGAACTGGGCGGTGGCGCCGGAGCCGTCGGAGCGCACCACCGGGGTGATCGGGATCTTCGGCAGCGCCTTGCCGTAGTCGGCGGTGATCCTCGGGTCGTCCCAGGAGGTGATCCTGTTGGTGAAGATGCCGACGATGGTGTCGGGCGACAGCCGCAGGTCGGTGATCTTCTTGCCGCCGAGTTCCAGGTGGTACATCAGCGCGGTGCCGCCGGCCGTGATCGGCACGTAGGAGAAGCCGTACACCGGGTTCTCCGCGCCGCCCATGCCGCCGGTGGCCTTCCCGGGGTCGACGCCGGTGTCGGTCCGGCTGCGGAACGGGACGTCGGAGGCGGTGAAGTCGTCCTGGCCGATCGACCACTGGACGCGTCCGGCGGCCGAGCCGACCGGGTTGAAGTCGATCTCGATGCCCATCGGGCCGACGTCGCGCCGCCACTGGTCGATGGCCGGGCCGGCCCAGCTGGAGCCGTCCGCGTTCAGCGAGGTGGCGGCGTGCGCCGGGGTCGCGCCGAGCAGCGCGGCGGGCAGGGCCAGGGCGGCGGCGAGCAGCGCCGTGGCCAGGTGGCGGATGCGCACGGGACGGGTCTTCTTCCTTCTGCGGCTGGTGCTCTGACGGATCATCGGTTCCCCACCACCGCTACGGGGGCGGCGGGCGCGGGCGCAGGGGCGGGGGCGGGGGCCCGGCGCGGCGGGCGACGGCGGGCGGGACGGTTGGCGGGGGTGCGGTGGCGGCCCAGCACGCGGGCGGTGACGAACAGCACCAGCACCACGAGCATCAGGGTCAGCGCGCCGGCGAACGCCCGGGCCACCATGTCGGGGTAGGGCTGCTTGACGTAGTTCCAGACGTACAGCGGCAGGCTGGCCTGGTTGCCGTGCAGCGGGTCGAGGTTCATCCGGGCGGTGAAGCCCGCGGTGAGCAGCACCGGGGAGGTCTCGCCGACGCCGCGGGCCATGCCGAGCACCACGGCGGTGGTCAGGCCGGGCCGGGCGGTGGGCAGCACCACGTGCCACACGGTGCGCCATTGCGAGGCGCCGAGCGCGTAGGACGCCTCCTTGAGGGTGCCGGGCACCAGCCGGACGACCACCTCGGCGGCCCGGGTGACGATCGGCGTCATCATCACGGTGAGGGCCAG
Source organism: Kitasatospora sp. NRRL B-11411 (assembly GCF_000721345.1). NCBI lineage: Bacteria > Bacillati > Actinomycetota > Actinomycetes > Kitasatosporales > Streptomycetaceae > Kitasatospora > Kitasatospora sp. NRRL B-11411. The sequence goes on from NZ_JOGH01000022.1 coordinate 98,511, forward strand.
CGAGGCGGCCAGGCCGCTCTTCTCGGCGCCCAGGGTGAGGATGACCACGCCGAGCACGAACAGGCCGGCCACGATGGACGGCAGCGCGGTCATCGCCTCGACCAGCACCCGGACCGGTTTGACGAAGCGGGCGCCGCGCCGGGTGTTCCCGGACTCGACCAGGAAGACCGCGGTGAGGATGCCCAGCGGCACCGAGAACAGGGTGGCCAGGCCGAGCTGTTCGAGCGAGCCGACCACGGCGTGCAGGCAGCCGCCGGAGGTGATCGGCGACAGCGGGGCGGTGGTGCGCATGGTCTCGGTGAAGAAGTTCCAGTGCCGGGCGGCGTCGAAGCCGCGCAGCGCGACGTAGCCGATCTGCTCGATGATGACGGCGACCACCAGCAGCCCAGAGCTCCAGGCCAGCGCGGTGGCCAGGCGTTCGCGGACGGTCAGGACGTCCCACTGGAGCCGCCCGGCGGCGGCGTACAGCGCCAGGAACAGCAGGTACCAGCAGAGCAGGAAGCCGAACGCACCGCTGAACGGCAGCACCCGCTCGTACAGCAGCCAGTCCAGGGCGAGCGAGCCGGCGGCCGCGCCGAGCAGGGTGAGCACCTCCTCGCGGGTGGTGCCGCCGAGCTTGATCCGGCGCTGCTCGGGGAGGTCGGGGAGGCGGGGAGGGTCTGAGTGGTCTGCGTGGTCTGCGTGGTCTGTGGGCGCGGGGGGCGCGGGGTGCATGCGGTCTCCTCCGGTCAGTCCGAGGTCGAGGCGCCGGACCGGGACCGGCTGATGACGAACCCGGCGGCCACGTTGACCAGCAGGGTGAGGGCGAACAGCACCAGGCCGGCGGCCATCAGCGCGGACAGCGAGAGGCCGTCGGACTCGCTGAAGCGCAGCGCGATCAGCGCGGAGATCGAGCCGCCGCCGTTCTCCAGCACGTGCCAGGAGATCCGGAACACCGGGGAGATGATCAGCGCGACGGCGATGGTCTCGCCCATCGCCCGGCCGAAGCCGAGCATCACCGCGCCGATCACGCCGCCGCGCCCGAACGGCAGCACCACGGTGCGCACCATGCCCCAGCGGGTCGAGCCGAGCGCGTAGGCACCCTCCCGTTCACCGGCGGGGGCCTGCGAGAACACCTCGCGGCTGAGCGAGGTGATGATCGGGATGATCATCAGCGAGACCACGGTGCCCGCGATGAACGTCGAGGAGGTGTACGAGGTCGGGGTGTCGCCGGTGCGCACCCGCAAGAACGGCAGCGGACCGCCGAGGTGGTTGGCCAGCCAGCGGCACAGGCCGACGAACCGCGGCTGCAGGAAGAACAGGCCCCACAGCCCGTACACGATGCTGGGGATGGCGGCCATCAGGTCGACCAGCGAGACCAGCATCGGGCGGAGCCGGACGGGCGCGTACTCGGAGATGAACAGTGCGGCGGTGAGCGAGACCGGCACCGCGATGCACAGCGCGATCACCGCGATCAGGATGCCGTTGGGCAGCACGGCGGCGATGCCGAAGGTGTGCGCGGCGGTGCGCCAGTTCTGCTCGGTGAGGAAGGACCAGCCGACGGCCCGCAGCGCCTCGGTGCCGCGCATCAGCAGGAAGAAGGCGATCAGCCCCATCAGGACGAACACCGACAGGCCGGCGGCGCGCAGCACGCCGCGGAAGGCCCGGTCGGCGGGCGGGGCGGGAGCGCCGATCGGGCGGGGCCGGTCGGCGTCGGGGGCGGAGTCGGAGTCGTGGTCGGGGTCGGGCGTCGGCGGTGGGACGCGGGTGTCCGTCGGCTGGACGGCGGCTGTCATGGTGTCAACTCTCCGCGCGGTGAGGGTTCCTGGGCTGGTTCGGCGGCGGTTCGGCGCTGGTTCGGCGCCGGTCGCCGGACGGGCGCGCGGGGCGCCCGCCCGGCGGGGCGGGGTCAGCTGCGGCAGCTCGGCCGCAGCCGGTCGGCCGCGGCGGGTCAGCTGCGGCGGGTCAGCCGCGACCAGAGCCGCCCGGTGCCGCGCCGGAGGTTCGCACCGGCGGCGGTGCCGCCGAGGAACAGCGCGGCGGGTCCGCCGACCAGCAGGACGGCGCCGGTGGCGAGGACCACGGGCAGCAGCAGCCGGGCCGCGCCCGCCCGGTCGGCGGCGGCCTGCCCGACGGGGGCGGCGGCCAGGCCGGGCGAGGCGCCCGCGCCGGGCTTGCCGGAGACGGCGGCGCTCTGGGCGGTGGCGCCGCCCGCGGTGGCGGACCCGCTGGTGTCGGCGCCGAGGCCGCCGGTCGAACCGCCGCTGTCGCCGTACCCGCCGCCGGTGCCGGTGCCGGTCCCGCCAGTGGTCCCGCCGCCGGTGCTGCCACCACCACTGCCACCGCCGCTGCCGGCGCCGCCGTCAGTGCCGCTGCCGGTGCCGGTGCCGGCGGCCTTGCCGGGCTTGGCGCCGTCCTGCGCGGCGACGTGGTCGGCGGCGGCCTTGGCCTGCGCGACCTGGGCCTTGTCCAGGCCCGCGTAGCCGACGGCGAGTTGTCCGGCGCCCCGGCCGTAGACCTGGCCCCGGTCCGGGTCGGTGACGGTGCGCACGAAGCCGCTGACCGCCTCGCTCTTGGCCTGGCCGAGGCCCTCGGTCGGCAGCATCGCGTACTGCACCATGGTCAGCGGGTACGCCTTGGGGTCCTTGGCGTAGGCGGAGTCCGGGTCGTCGTAGGGCAGTTGCCGGGTGCCGGTGGCCTCGTCGAGCGGCATGTCGTGCACGGCGGCCTGCATCGAGCCGATCGTCGGCGTGGTGAACCCGCCCGCGGGGTTGGGGAGTTCGGCCTCGGGCAGGCTCATCGCCTGGGCGTCGCCGCTGTCCATCACGGCGAACAGCGACCGCTGCCCGTTGATCATCCGGTAGCACTTGCGGTGCTGGCCGGTCGCGTCGACGTACGGGAGCTGGCAGGAGAGCTGGCTCTGCAGCGTCATCCGGAGCACCTGGCCGAGGCCGCCGAGCACCGGGTTCCACTCGTACTGCTTGTGGCTGTTCTCCCCGGTGTAGTCCAGCGCCTGGAACGAATCGACCGGGTAGCCGCCGTAGACCGACGGCAGGAACTTGGTGTTGAGGTGGGTGCCCCACGGGTCGGTGGCGCCGTGCAGGAACTGCGCGGCGTCCGGGTCGGCGGCGATCCACTCGGTCAGCCGGTGCACCAGGTCGGTGGTCCCGCCGACCACCACCGGCGCGCTGATCGGGGCGTTGCCGCAGCTGGGCCAGGTCGTCCCGGTGGCGACGTCCGCGTTGAGCCGGCGGAACTCCTCGTCCTCGAACAGGCACATCGGGTTGCCCCGGACTGTGTCGGTGTCGTCCTGGTAGTAGCGGTAGCTCTGGGTGAGCATCTTCGCCAGCAGCCGCTGGTTGAGCCGCATCCGGCGGACCTGCCGGCTGGTGGCGGCGTCGTCGACGACGAAGACCACCGAGATCGCGCTGTTGGCGAGCGGCGCGTACACGTAGGGGCGGCTCGGCGGGTTGCGGTCCGGGATCGAGGTCAGCGCCACGTCCGCGCCGGACCGGTCCAGGAACGCCTGGCGGGCCTGCGGCTCGCCGTTGCCGACCGAGTACTGCACCTGCACCGGGTTCGCGGCCAGGCAGGCGCCGGTGCGCCACTGGGCCATCGCCCGGTCGGCCATCTCCAGGCCGAGCACCGAGAACGCGGCGTCACCGGCCTTGCAGTCGTCGGTGGTCGGCGCGAAGTCCAGCGGGACGGTGACGTGCCGGGCCCAGGCGCAGGCCTCGCCGCTGCGCATCAGCTGGCCGTCCACCCGGAGCATGTTGCGCTCCACGGTGGCGTCGGTGGCGGTGTTGAACTCGTTGTCCGCGTCCGCGGAGTGCTCGGCGCAGTTGATCTGCGAGTCCGGGAAGGAGTAGGCGCCGAGCGAGTCGCCGCCGTAGTTGGGCTCCACCACCAGCGAGCACTTGTGGGCGGGGTCGCAGCCGAGGGTCTGGCTCTGCTGGGCGGTCCACAGCTCGATGTCCGCCTCGCCGGTGCCGTCCGGGTGGGTGGCGCCGATCGCCATGTTCGACGGGAACTCGGGCACGTTGGTGTTGCCCTGCGGCCCGGGCTGCAGGAAGCCCTTCGCCGGGTCCTGCCCGTAGAGGCTGGAGCCGTAGCAGTCGGTGACGGCGGGCTTCTCGCCGCGGCACTGGTAGATCCGGACGGCGTAGAGGGCCCGGGTGTCCATCACGTTGTCGGGCCCGGTGTCCTTCGTCGTGACGGCGCCGACCGGGTTGCCGTAGATGTCCACCGTCGGCGTGAACCCGGTCCAACTCACGTGCACCACCTGGTTGGTGAGGCCGCTGACCTGGGAGACCGTGATCGAGCCGGGCGCCCCCTCGGTCCAGGTGGCCGGATCCCAGCGGGCCGGGCCCTCGAAGGTCTGCCCCGCGGCCGCCCGGGCCGGCTGGGCTCCCGGCCCGCCCAGCGGCAGCAGCACGACGGCGGCGGCCACCGTCCAGGCCAGCACGGCCGCCAAGTAGGCCTTCAGGGAACGTGATCCGGCTCTCGGCCCCGGCGGGCGGATTCTCATCGGCGCAGCACCTCCGGCGATGGCGCGCCGGGTCGGGCACGCACGGGTGACGGGGAACGGAGCGGCCGCTCGGCGGCTCCGACGATATTCGGCCAGTCGCGCCTGACCGCACCCTGTCCGCCAGGTGTACGAGGGCCCAATTGGTGCTCGAATCAAGGAAATTGGCGGCCCGTCAGGAAAAATCCCGGCCCGGCCGGGGTCCGCCTGCCGCGCGGGCCTCGGCCGCATGCGCGGATCGCCCGACCGGTGGCCGGTCGGGCGATCCTCACCGCGAAGTCCCTTGATGGCCAGGGGTTCTGACTCTCCGTCAGGAAGCGGGCGTGTACGTCACCGCGAAGGAGCCGACGCTCTGGCCCGCCGCGAAGAAGGTGGTGTGCAGCTTGCCGTCGAGGTACTGGGCCCCCGCGGCGTCCAGCACCAGCGACTCGGCGGACAGGTGCTGGGTGGTGCCGTTGTAGCTGAGGGCGTTGTTGCCGGCCGGGTCGAACAGCGCGACCGGGGTGGTCGAGCCGTCCGGGACGGCGCTGACCGTCCACTCCTCGAAGGAGAAGCTCAGCTGGTGGAAGGAGACCGCGCTGCCGGTCCGCGCGTCGACGAACAGCAGGCCGCCGCCGAGCTGGACGCCGCCGAAGAAGTCGCGCAGGCCGCCGGTGCCGCCGGTCACCGGGAAGCTCGCCGACAGGCCGGTGCTCGCGTCGTAGCCCGCGGTCGCGGTGGGCAGCGGCACGGCCACGATGCCAGCCTGGGCGGCCTGCTGGAAGAAGGCGTTGCTCTCGTTGATCACCGCGCTCCCGGTCGCCGGGGCGGCGGAGGCGGACGCCGCGGAGGCGACGGTGGCGATCAGGGCGAGGCCGGCGGCCGCAGCGGCGATCCGGACGGTGGGACGGGACATCGTGGCTCCTTCTACGTGATGCTGCGTGATGCTGCATGGTGCTGCGTGGTGGCGGGACGGACCGCCGCCCGTCCCGGCGGGGTTCGCGCGGGGCGGGCGGCGGCGGGTGGAGCGGGTGGAACGGGTGGAGCGGGACGAGCCGGTGCAGGTGGTGCGGGACTGGCCGGTGCGGGACTGGCCGGTGCGGGTGGTGGCGTCAGATGGTGGAGCCGCAGGAGGCCGCGGCCAGGTTCAGGTAGCCGTAGCTGGAGATGGTGGTCCGGCCGGCGGTCGAGCAGATGTAGCCGGTGGGGCCGAAGATGGCGCGCAGCGCGGTGCCCTGGACGGTGGTGGCGGTCCACTCGGTGTCACGGACCACGTTGTAGAGCACCCGGCCGTAGGTCGGGTTGGCGAACGCGGCGTTCAGGGTGCCGGTCGCGGTCAGCGGGGCGACGCCGTTGATGTTGCGCAGGGTCAGGCTGCCCTTGTCGTCGGTGGCGGTGGTGTGGCCGTTGGCCTGGCCCACCCAGTGGCCGACCGAGTACGGGAAGATCACGTCGGGGTTGTTCAGCAGCGTGTTGGTGCCCTCGTTCTCCTCCGGGCCGCTGACCACGCAGGCGCCCAGGGTCGGGTTGCCGATCGCGCCCAGGAAGAAGGAGCGGGTGCCGGAGCTGAGCTGCGGCAGGTAGGGCTTGATGGTGCCGGCGGTGCCGCCGAACGCGGACCAGTTGGTCTTGCCGACCTTGCAGGAGTAGATGTCGTTCAGGTCCTGGGTGGTGAGGTTGGCCGGGGCGTGGCCGCCGGACTGCGCCGACCAGGTCACCGCGTCCTTGGCGAACGCCACGAACAGGTCGGAGGACGGGTCGGTGCCCTGCCGGGTGCGGGAGGAGCGCGCGAAGTCCAGGGTGGCGCTGGTGTTGGCGTTCAGCGCGGAGATGCCGGCGCCGGAGCCGTTCGGACGGCTGATGGTGCTGGCGCCGGTCTTCGGGGTGATCGGGTCGGTGCCGGTCGCGTCCCAGCTGTACAGGCGCGGCGAGGTGGTGTTGCCGGCCGCTGTCAGCGAGGCGTTGTAGTCGGTGGAGAACTGGTTGAGCAGAGCCTGCGTGGTGTCCGAGCCGGCACCGACGATGTCCTGGGCAGCCGGGGTGACACCCGTGGCCGGGTCAGCCATCGCCGGGACGGCGACGGTGGCGAGGGCGGCGGCGGTCATCGCGGCGGCCGCGAACGCCTTGGCAGCGGTGTGACGCATGGTCCTGTTCCTCCATAAAGGAAAGTCCTAGCTGGACCGGTCCTGGCGGGGCCCGGTACCGGAGAGCTCCGCGGCTTCCCGGCGGAGCGATCCTCGCCGCGACCCCCCGCCGCCCGGAAGCACCGCCCACCGCCCCCGGCCCGCCGCCCGCACCCCGCC